>JBCDHV010000514.1:0-3339 GCA_038749615.1 Bacteroidota bacterium | reverse complement strand
TCCGAGGGGCCAAAAACGCGATCCACGAAGTCGGCGCCTGGGAGGTGAAGGGCGTCCTTGGAAATGGTTTTGCTTTCGTGTTCGAGCAAATAGCCGGCTTCGTCGCCGAGGATGTCTTCGATGGACATGGTGGTTGGGTAGATGGGCTGCTGGGCGGTTGGGCGGGATTTTAATGTCATCTCAACGGGCTCCAACCTTAACCCCAGTACCCACGGTTTGCGTGAGAAAGGGTAGCCTTCAAATTAAGCAAGCAGGCGAACCAAAACCGGCTCACAGACCCTCATGAGATCCTTCCCCAAGAATTTCGTATCTTGGGTCTAGCCCACGTCTTTGGAGGCAACATGGACATGGGTAAGCACAGGAGGCATGTTCAATAGTCACCGTCAGGTCCACGTGCGTTGGGCCGGCTGGTGCTGAACCAGAGTGTACATCATGGAGGCCCTTACGAAGAAGGTCCGCAAGACGGATCTCAACCGGCGTGTCGTCGCGTACCGCGTCGTCGCCGGCCAGCGTCAATACGTGTCCTATCTCGACCCTCTCGGGCACGTTTCGCTCACGGATAACCCGGATTTTGCGCAACGGTTTACCGCATGGTCCTGGGAACGCACCTTGGAGAAGAGCGGGTATACCTGTTTGGATGTGAGCGTGCCGTAGGGCGTTGGGTGGGATTTATGATTTGGGAATTATGAGATGTTTCGGCCGTCGTGCTAGAATGGGACAGTAGCTTTCGAATCACCGGAAAGAAAGGAGCCGATGGAGACCGAGCTACACCAACCGATTGAGCCAGACCATACCGCTCCTCATCAATCATAAATCCCAAATCATACTTCCAGATCAGGCGTCTTGCCCAGCAAGACCCTGAGCTGCCCGACGTGTTTAGGGAGCATGAGGGCGGCGAAGCCGGCGAGAATGAGCGCCGCCACCGGGCCGTAGAGGGCGAGGCCGTAGAGTGGGCTCAGGGCCGTTGCGAGCGCGCTTCCAGGGATCATGTCCTTGGGGCCTTTCCAACGCGCAAAGGCCTCCCGGCCCAGAAACACGATGGCTAGCCAAATCGGGACGATCAGCGGTAGCAACCAGAGCAACCCGCCGGCAGCCGTGGCGAATCCTTTCCCGCCTGACACCTTGCCGGCTTGGATCGACAGGAAGGCGTTGTAGTTATGGCCAGCGATGCAGCCTAGGAGGCCAAGTCCACCTGCTGCCAGAGAGGTCCACCCGTCCGGCATCATCGGGCCGAGAGCCAACCAGACGGCCAGCACCCCCTTGAGGGCATCGCCCAGCGCAACGAGGAGGCCTGTCCACCGCGAGCCGGTCACCTCGTAGCTGTTCATCGCGCCCACATTCCCGGAGCCGGCGACGCGGATGTCCTGCCCACTCTGTTGCCGGACCACGAGATAAGCCGTCGGTATCGTGCCGATGAGATACGACGCAACCAGGAGAAGGAAAGGGGAAGACACGGGGCGTACGGGAGGGGACGAGAGAAGGGAAGAAGTCCCTGAAAAGTAAAAACCCCGGAGCGGACGAGGAAGCCCCTCGCCGGTCCGGGGTTGGTAAAGCCGTCTGTGCGCCAGCCCGATTTGGATGGAAGAACCACTTTCCAACATGAGGGTGGCTTTCCGAACTCTTCCGCCGTCCACGGTCCCCTTAAAAGGAGAACGCCCTCACGGGCGTTGAGGCCTGGCGTCCAAGCTCTGAGTAAAGCCTCCAAGTTGTACGCATCTGGTTCTTCTATGCGTACGGTGGCCAGCGCAGTGTGAACTACGGCCTGGCCAAGGCCAGCAACACAGACGTAAAGTTATAGGCGAGAGGGTGGGATGGGTTCCGGTTTTGTGGTCTGCGGATATGGGATTTGTGAGACGCGGTCAGGTGCCGATCGCGGCTTTGAGTTTGCCGGCAAGCTGTCCGATGGCGTGGGCGCGCCGGCGGGCTCCTTCCTCGGATTGTTGCTGTTCGGCGAGCAGTTCTTCGGCCAGCCCAAGGGCCGTGAGCGCGAGGATCGTGGCTGGCGACTCGCCCGGAAGGCGCTGCCGAAGCGAACTGGCCCGCTCGTCGACAAACCGCGCGACGTCCAGCGTCATCGCCTCATCTTCCACGCGAACGCGCAACGGATATTCCCGCCCCAACAAATTGACGCGAATCGACTTGTGCATGGTCATGAGAGCGTTGTGGGCCGGGAGAGCGGCGGGTGTAGAAGATAGAATTATGATTTGGGATTTATGATTGATGAGGAGCAGTGCGGTCTAGCTCATTCGATTCGCCTTGCTCGGTCTCCGTCGGAGCTACACTGTTTTTGCGGGCGTTGGCAGCACGGCCAAACCTTCATCAATCATAAATCCCAAATCATAATTCCTGACCCTCTCCGCCGGAATGGTGCGCAATAAACCGGTCGATGGCCTGGACGTAGGCTTCGATCTCCTGGCGAAGTTCGGCGTTGGGCTTGCCAAAGGAGAGGGGGGCATCGGCAGGGTCTTGGGTGCGGCCATTGGTTGCAGCAGCAAGCTGCGCATGAAGGGTTCGGTTCTCGGCCCGTAGACGTTCGAGTTCTTCGAACGCCTCGGTAACCACCGACCGTAAGGCTTCGAAGGCTTCCCGTTCGTTGTCTGATGCGCTTTTCATGCCGGAATATATACGCCCGGGCTCTCACCCCCGCAACTCGGCATCGTACTCCCGCCGGAGTCGCTTCAGCACCCGCTTGACCTGCCCGTCGACTTGCGCATCGACGAGCGTGCGGCCGGCTCCACCGAACGTCAGGCGGAGGGCCACGCTCTTCTTTCCACCTGGCAGCGGATCGCCTTCGTACACGTCGAAGACCGTCACGTCCTGAAGCAACCCACTGGCTTGCCGGGCCGTGTGCGCGAGGTCACCGGCCGGCTGGCGTGCGTCGATCACCAGCGCGAGGTCGCGCTCGACGCTCGGGAAGCGGTCGATAGAGGCGTACGCGGGCCGGCTGGCAGCGAGTTGAGTGAACAGCGGCCAGTCGAGTTCTGCGTACACGAACGGGGCCGGCGCGTCGTACGTGTCAGAGACGGACGGAGCCACTTGCCCGATGCGTCCCAGCCGCGCCGAGCCAGCGAGTACGTCGCCGGCCATGTCGAGGTAGTCTGGGCGATCGTCCGTCGATTGAACGCGCAGGTCTGCGAGCCCGAAGCGCTCCCCGAGAGAAGCGAGTACACCGGCCAGATCGTACCAGTCGGCTGTGCGGGCGTCGCCGTTCCAGCTGCTACTGACAGCATGGCCGGCCATGCCGATGATCAGATGCTCGGTTTCGTGGTAGCCCTGGACGAGGGTGTCCTCGCCCGGTTTGGCCTTGCGAAACACATGGCCGAGTTCAGCGAAGCGAAC
>JBCDHV010000513.1:0-3341 GCA_038749615.1 Bacteroidota bacterium | reverse complement strand
GGGCGCGCTGCCGGCTGAGACCCTGACGAGCCCACGGATGCACGAGGCCATGGCGCTGTGTATCTCATGCAAGGCGTGCAAGGCCGAGTGCCCGTCGTCGGTGGACATGGCGAAGCTGAAGTTGGAATTCCAGGCGCATTACCATGCCCGCCATGGGGTCTCGGTGCGGTCTCGGTTTTTTGCCCAGGTGGCACGGCTGAGCCGGCTCAACGCAGGGGCCCTCGCGCCGCTGGTCAACCGGTTATCAGCGCGCGGGCCTGCGCGGCGGATCCTCAACCGCGTGCTTGGCCTCGCGCCTCAGCGCCCGTTGCCGGCATTTGCCAGAACGCCGTTTACGGCCTGGTTCAGCGCGCGGCCGGCACCGGCACCGACGGACAAGACCGTTGTCCTGTTCAATGACACGTTCAATACCTACAACACCCCCAGCGTCGCGATTGCCGCCACCGAGGTGCTGGAGCGGGCCGGCTACACGGTGGTCCTGCCGGGCCACGGGTGCTGCGGCCGGCCGGCACTGTCGAAGGGGCTCGTCGATGAGGCTCGGGCGATGGCGCAAGAAACGCTCAGCAAACTGGCTCCATTCGCCGAACGAGGTATATCGATCGTAGGGTTGGAGCCGAGTTGCATTCTCTCGTTCGACGACGACTACCGCTACCTCCTCGCAGACGACCCACGCGTCGATCTCGTCGCCTCGCACGCCGTAACGTTCGAGGAATTCATAGCCGGCTTGGCCGAGCGTGGCGACCTTGAGCTGGACTTCGAGCCGGCCGCGCCGCGCGTCTTGCTACACGGGCATTGCCATCAGAAAGCGCTCGTCGGTACCCGGTCGGCGCATGAGACGCTCCAAGCAGCCGGCTGCACCGTGGAGGAGGTCGATTCTGGCTGCTGCGGCATGGCCGGCTCGTTTGGCTACGAAGCAGAACACTACGCCATATCCATGACGATGGCCGAGCGCCGGCTCCTCCCCGCCGTCCGAAACGCTGGATCCGAAACGCTCATCGTAGCAGCTGGCACTAGCTGCCGCCACCAGATCGCCGATGGCACGGGTCGGCACGCCCTACACCCCGCCGAGGTGCTGCGCCAAAGGTTGACCGACGCTTGACCGAAGCCGCCCCCCGTAAAGACGCTGAACGCACCGTTTCCACGAGATCACCGCTTTTTCTCAACTAAGCAGTCCCTAATCACCCAATCACCGTCCCACCAACCCACCTCGATGCTTCTCATACTCGGCGCGTCCGGCGGATGCGGACAATGGCTTACCCGGCTAGCTCTCCAACGCGGCCGCTCCGTGCGCGCCGTCGTACGAGAAACGACGCCATTCGACGCGCCGGCTGAAGTCGACGTGGTGCGCGGGAGCGTGCTCGACCGAAGCGTACTTGATGCAGCGCTGGACGGGTGTTCGGAGGTGGTGTCGGCGCTGGGAATCAAGCGGAAGCATTTCTGGAATCCGTGGTCGCCGCTGGTGTCGCCGGCAGATCTGACGACGCGGGTGGCCGGCCATCTCACGGAGTTGATGCCGGCACATGGGATCGACCGCCTCGTGTGCATCAGCGCTGCCGGGGTGCAAGACAGTATGGAGCGGACGAATGCAATGATGCGCTGGTTGATCGGCCACAGCAACATTGGGGAAGCGTACGCGGACCTCGCCGGCATGGAGCAGGTGCTGGCCGGCAGTTCGCTCGACTGGACGGCCGTCCGCCCGGTTACCCTGTTTTACGGGCCTCCGACGGGCAGCGCACGTGTGGTTTCGACGTATGCCACGACGGCGCTCATTCGGCGCAGCGATGTGGCCGAGTGGATGCTTAGCGCGGTGGAACAGGCCGGTGATCCCGAGAGCCGGACGCCGATGATTGGTTAGGTAGTGTTCAGTGTTTGGTTTTTAGTGTTTAGATGGGGCCTGAGATCGTCAGGCTCACGGCTAGATCGTTAATGGCCTGAAGGGTGTAGCTTTTGAATTTCACAGTTCGGAGTGCTTCGTTCCCGACTGCGCATACCCTCTTTCTTACGAACACGCTCCGTCAGCTCTAAACACTAAACACCAAACACTGGACACCTAAGAGCTAAACACCAAACACTTCCCCATGACCATCTCGGTTGTTTTGCCTTTGCCTGTGGATCAGGCGTACACGTACGAGGTGCCGGCGGCGCTGGTGGGGGAGGTACGGGTAGGCAGCCGCGTGGTGGTGCCGTTCGGGCGGCGCGTGTTGACCGGCATCGTGGTTGGCGAAGGCGATGCGGCTGAGGGACGCCGGCTGAAGCCGATTCAAGACGTGCTCGACGAGGAGCCGGCCTTCACGCCAGAGATGCTCCGGCTGACACGCTGGATGGCGGATTATTACCTCTGCAGTTGGGGTGAGGCCGTACGTGCTGCGCTGCCGGCTGGCATCGAGGTGGAGAGCAAACGCCTCCTTCACCGCGCTGATGCGGACCCGAGCGGGCCGCTTGCTACAGAAGTCGCCAGGATTCTGGAGGATGCCGGCGCGCTGTCCGTCGAGCACCTCAGCACTCGGGCATCGGCCTCGGTTACGCTCAGTTTTGTGCGCCGGCTGGCCGAGCAGGGCGTCGTGCGGATCCAGACGGAGTTGGTACCGCCGAAGGTGAGCGTCAAAACAGAGCGTACGCTCCACCTTGCGCCGGCTCTCCGGGACGAACACGCATTCGCCGATGCTCTCGACGTGCTTCGGGGCGACAGGCAGAAGTCGCTTCTTCGGACAGTGGCTCAGGCCGGCGATACGCTGAGCCAGCCAGCCGCATTAAAGCGAGCCGGCGCGACGTCCTCCACAGCGAACAGCCTCGTCAAAAAAGGATTCCTCGAAGCCGGCGAACGTGAGCTGATCCGGACGCCGCTAGGGGAATTGCCGGCCGTCACGGGCCCGCCGCCGGCCCGGACGCTGCATCCGGCTCAAGCCGAAGCCCTGCAGACGATCAAAGCCGCGATTTCGGCAGAGCGCTATGAGGCGTTCTTGCTGCACGGCGTGACCGGCAGTGGCAAAACGGAGGTCTACATTGCGGCGCTCAAACAGACGTTGGACGCCGGCAAGTCTGGGATCGTGCTGGTCCCGGAAATCGCACTGACGCCGCAGACGGTGCTCCGCTTCCGCCGGCATTTCGGCGATGAGGTCGCGGTCCTGCACTCGCGCATGAGCGCCGGTGAACGCTACGACGCCTGGCGGCAAATCCGCGCTGGCACGCGCCGCGTGGTAATCGGGCCTCGCTCGGCGGTGCTCGCGCCGGTAGAGCGCGTCGGACTGATCGTGGTCGACGAAGAACACGAATCGAGCTACAAGCAGTTCGATCCGGCTCCGCGGTACCACGCGCGTGACGTTGCTGTCTGGCGGGCGCAT
>JBCDHV010000512.1:0-3342 GCA_038749615.1 Bacteroidota bacterium | reverse complement strand
CCCCGCCAACGGACCCCGACGCTCTCCAACAAGTCTGGCGCGGTGTACACCACGGGTAACTGGCCAGTAAGCCGGCGGGCGATATCGAACGCCAGATGCGCCGTTCCGGTCTTGTACTGGGCGGTCAGCGCACTCAGGATGCCAACGGTTTCGTCGACATGCGCCGGCTCGATGGAAGCAAGACCCAGCGCGTTCGACAACCGAAGCAACGGAGCGAGCGAGAAGGCCAAGGCGGCTCTGGGAGGCCGGCCGCCTGGAATCTTCAGGTGGGGCAGATCTGCCTTCGTGGCTTCCTCCAGCAACTGCCCTCCGGAGGTGATGCAAACCGCCTGCGCTTCGCGCCCCCTGGCTTGCCGGAATGCGTTCAGCGTTTCCTCTGTGTTGCCGGAGTAGCTAGACGCGATGACCAATGTATTTGGCCCAACGAAAGCCGGCACCGTGTACGAACGGTTCACGTAGACGGGGACGCGGGACGTGGGCGCTACGAAGGCGCGCATGAGATCGCCACCGATCGCCGACCCGCCCATGCCTAAAACGACGATGGCGTCGGGTTGCACGAGCGGCCAGTTCTCTACCGGAGCGGCCAGATCCCAGGCTTCACGCCAATCGGTAGGCCAGCGTTCAACGAGCTGCTTCATTCCGGACGCATCGAGTACGTCCCACTCATTCGGAAGACTATGGGCCATGAAGAAACGGTCCTGTACTAATCGTTTAAAGAAAGATGCGCGCCGCACTCGTTGTTGATCATCCAGGCATCAATGCGGCGGCGGACGGATTCTGGGTCTGGATGGTGCAATGCATACGTGGCCAGCGTCTCGGCTTCTTTGATGCGGAGCGCACGGATGATGCGTTTCACCTGAGGCAAGTACAGCGGCGACGCGCTCAGCCGGCGCAGCCCGAGCCCAATCAGGATGGGTACCGCTCGCGCACGGCCTGCCAGTTCTCCGCAAATCGACACGTCGATGCCGTGCGTCTGGGCAGCGTCGACCGTCATCTGGATCAGGCGAAGAACCGCTGGGTGCATCTCGTTGTAGCGGTCGCTCACGAGATCGTTGCCGCGGTCCACGGCGAGTGTGTACTGCGTGAGATCGTTCGTTCCGATCGAAAAGAAATCGACCTCAGCAGCAAAGGCATCGGCGTTGAGCGCCACCGATGGGACTTCGACCATGATCCCGACCGGCATCGTGTCGTCGTAGGCAATGCCTTCGGCGTCCAGGTCGGCTTTTGCAGCTTCCAAGAGCGCCTTGAACCGCCGCACGTCGTCTAGGGTGGTGACCACTGGGATCAGCAACCGAAGACTGCCGAATGCACTTGCACGGAGGATCGCGCGAAGCTGATAGCGGAGGACTTCCTCGCGGTCGAGCAAGACACGGATGCCGCGCCATCCGAGAAACGGATTCGGCTCCCGGTGGCCGATGGGCATCACTTTGTCTCCTCCCAGATCGAAGAGCCTGATCGTAACAGCTCCTGGGGAGACCCGTTGAAGGATCTCGCGGTACTTCTCGAACTGGTGTTGCTCGCTTGGGAACAGCCCCTGCGACAGGAACAGCAGCTCCGAGCGAAGCAAGCCGATGCCATGCGCACCGTACGCCTGAATCAGCGCAACCTCAGCGTCGACATCGATATTCGCCTGGAGTGAGATCGGATGCCCGTCGCACGTTTCCGACGGCAAGCCGGCCAGCGACAGTTGCTCTTTGACGAGCAGCTCGTACTTCTCCTGCTTCCGCTTGTAGGAGGCCAAGGTGGTCTCCGTCGGGTTCGTAATCACTTGGCCGACGACACCGTCCAAGATGATCGTACTGCCGTCCGGAAGATGTTCACTGACGTCGTGCAGTCCCATGACGGCCGGCACACCGAGCGAGCGGGCCATGATGGCCACGTGAGACGTCGCGCCGCCAAAATCGAGCGCACACCCGAGGATTTCTCGCCGGCTGAAGAGCACGATGTCGGCAGCCGTAAGCTTCTCCGCCGTCACGATCCGGTGCTCTTTGATCTGCGAAACCGCTTTGCGCCGATACAGATTGCGCACGACGCGGTGTTCGAGTTCAACCAAATCGTAGGCACGCTCGCGCAGGTAAGGGCTGTCGCTGCGTTCCATGCGTTGCACGAGGCCGTGCATGACTTTGTGAACCGCGTAATCGGCACTGACGAGCTGATGCTGAATGAGGTCTTTTACCGCCTCGAAGATCGTCGAGTCACGCAGCATGAGCGACTGAGCCTCGAAGATAGCCGCACTGTCATCCCCAAGCTTGTCGCGCGCAACCGAGGCAATCTTCGCCAGCTCCTGCTCAGACCGCACGACGGCCTCTTCGAACCGCTCAACATGCCGGCTGATGTCTGCTTCCGTGATCGACGACGGCTGCACGTCATACGATCCCGGGGTGTAATGGAACACCTTTCCAATCGCGATGCCTGGGGACACCGCTATCCCCTTGTAGACCTGCTCGTCCGACGAATCGGGCAAGGGCGCAGCCAGAGGCTGGTCTTCAGGAGCGAAAGCAGAGAGTTTATCAGTTGTCTCGCGAGAAGCGGACATCAGGCAGAAAGGTTTATCGAGATTGGAGGTATGAACTAGGACGTGCGGCCTCGTCGTGCATCCTTGCCGCTGCCTCAGGGAATCCTGCCGGCAACGTCTTTGCAGCATTCAAGAGGCAGTCGGTTCGTATTAGCGCTCTTCGCCGAACCCGTCTGCGAACAGCGCGACAATCGCGTCCGCTGCGTCAGCCTCATCTGGGCCTTCGAAGGTCAGCGTCAACGTGGCACCTTGTTCGGCCGCCAAGGTCATCACGCCGATGATGCTTTTGCCATTGATCTCGTACCCGTCCTTCACGATGTAGAATTCGCTCTTGAACCGAGCGGCGGCACGCACGATTTGCGATGCCGGCCGGGTATGAATGCCGGCACGGTTCAAAACAGTGACATCGCGGGAGATCATGGGCGGGCTCCTGGAGGGATTAAGTAAGACGGCGTTGCATCCGGCCAACGAGTGCCAGCAGCCCATCGCGGCCGGCGGTCGGTTCGAACGCTTCGATCAGGGTACGAGCCGAGGCATAGTCGTCCAAAATACGAGAACGGACGTGATCGATGACACCGAGCCGTTCCATCCGGGTTCGGGCCTCGTCCACGAGCGCCGGATCAAGCCCACCACCAGCGTGAATCCGAGCGAACCAGGCGTGGTCCTCGCCTTGCGCGACCTCGAGGGTGTGGAGCAGCAGATACGCCCACTTGGCTTGGACGAGATCCCCACCGATAGGCTTTCCCCAGTTGGGGTCCGTGGCCATGAGGTCGAGGTAATCGTCTTGGATCTGGAAGGCACGTCCGAGTTGAGCGCCAGCCGTCGTG
>JBCDHV010000511.1:0-3346 GCA_038749615.1 Bacteroidota bacterium | reverse complement strand
GCAAGCATCACGAGCCGGCGCAACCCGGTTTCTCTCCGCGTCCCCGACGCGCCCGGCACCTACGAACTGCGCTACGTAACCCGGCAACTCAAACGCGTGCTCGCCACGCGCCCAATCACGGTCGAGGGCGTGCCCACGTCGCTCGACGCGCCGACTCAGGCACAGATCGGAGAAGAAATCGAGGTGACCTGGGACGGCCCCGGTAACCAGTACGATCTCGTCGCCCTCTTCGAAGCTGGCGCGCCAGACGACGCCAAGCCAGCTGCTGCGGCGAGCATTGTGAGCCGGCAGAACCCCGTCTCGCTCAAACTCCCGGAAGCTGGCGGCGCGTACGAGCTTCGGTACATGACGGCGCAGAGCAAGACGGTCCTCGCACGGCGAGCCATCCAGATCGGCGAAGTGGCCGCGAGCCTGGACGCGCCCGATGCTGCCACGGCCGGCACGAGAATCGACGTAAGCTGGACCGGGCCTGGCAACGATTACGACCTCATCGGGGTGTTCGAGACCAGCGCACCCGAGACCGCTGAGCCGTTGGCCGGCAACACGATTCTGAGTGGACGCAATCCCATTCGGGTTCGGCTGCCCGAGTCCAATGGCTCGTACGAGCTGCGCTATAGAACGAGACAGAGCAAGCGCGTCCTGGCCCGCCGGCCTATCGAGATCGGCCCGGCTGGGCAGATCGAAGTCGTCTACGAACGTGCAACAACGACGACGGCCTCGGAAGGCGTTGGGGCGGTCGCGTTGATCCTAGACGCTTCGGGGAGCATGCTCAAGCGCGAGAACGGCGTCCGGCGCATCGAAATCGCAAAGCAAGTCCTCGATGAGCTAGTACGGGAAGGTCTGCAAGACGAGCAGCCTTTTGCACTTCGGGTGTTCGGCCACAAGGAGGCCGATGCGTGCCGGACAGATCTCGAATTGCCGCTCCGCCCGCTCGACCGTGAGCAGGCCGCTTCGGCCATCGCCGGCGTCAACGCGATGAACCTCGCCAAGACACCCATCGCGGCATCGCTAGCGCTCGTGCCGTCGGACTTGGCCGGTGCGTCGGGCCCGAAGACCATCGTCCTGATCACCGACGGCGAAGAAACGTGCGAAGGTGATCCTGAGGCTGTGATCCGAGATTTGCGTGCGCGCGGCCTCGATGTGCGCGTGTCGGTCGTCGGATTCGCCATCGACGACGCAGACCTCCGCAGTGAGTTCGAAGGCTGGGCCGATCTCGGAGGCGGGGCCTACTTCGATGCACGCTCCGCCGAGGACCTCAGCGAGTCGCTGCGGACGGTGCTTTCCGGCCCGTTCTCGGTGCTGGACGCGTCCGGTACCGTCGTGGCAGAAGGTGTGATCGGCGGCGCACCCGTGCGGGTCCCAGCCGGCGTGTACCGTATCGCAACGGCCGGCCAGTCGGCCGCGGCCAGTGACGTACGCGTGACCGCCGGCGACGTGACGCGGGTGGAGCTGTAGCACGTGTGGCTCGGTGGCAGGTGTTGCAGGGTGGTTGTCAAGCCACACCTGCCACACAGCCACGCGCGTTAAGCGGCGGGATCATGAGGGCTTGACGCCCGTCTGAGCGCCGGATCGTCCCCATGCTTGGTCCGTTTTCGGGGACGATTATGCATATGGAAACGCTTTCTTCACCAAAAGTGCGCAAGAGAGCCCGTCACATGTTCGCGCTTTAACCGTTTGGTTAACTCACTTCCCCCTCTACTTTTGCCTTTCTGAATTCGTCAACGCTCGCATGTCGCGTTCTTCCATTTTGATGCTCGGGCTCGTGGCCGGCACCACGCTACTGGCCGGCTGTTCGTTCGCGCCGGCCGCTCAGCAACCCGAAGCCATCGACGCAATGCCCGAGCGCTTCGCTCAGGCCGAAACCCTGGCCACGTACGCGCCGCTGGCCTGGTGGTCCAGGTTCGATGACCCGGTGCTGGAACGGCTCGTGGACTCGACGCTGGTGTCGAATCTGGACTTGGCCGAGGCCGTGGCCCGGGTCGAGGCCGCCGCCGCTCAAGCGCGGGTGTCGCGGGCAGCACTTTTCCCGAGCCTGAATGGGACGGTCAGTGGATCGTATCAGAACCAGAGTCTAGAGAACCTCGCTGCCCAATTCGGCGGAGCCGGCCCGCCGGGTGCGCCTCCAGGAGAGGGGCCGCCGGACGATGGAGGGGAGGATGAGCCCGACCGGATCGAGATCGAACAGTACTCGGCCGCCGTAGGCTTGTCGTACGAACTGGACTTCTGGGGCCGTGTCCGCAACTCGACCAAAGCAGCCTATGCCGACGCAGCCGCTGCGGCCTCCGATCTTCGGACCGCTCAACTGGGCGTCATCAGCACGCTGGTTTCGACGTATTTCGAGGTTGTCGATCTACGCGAGCGCATCCGGCTGACGCTCTCCACCGTCGATTTGCTGGCCGAGCGCGTCGAGCTGACGGAAGACCGGTACGAGCGCGGCCTGGTCACCTCGTTCGAATTGTACAGGATTCTCCAGGACTACCGGACGACGCAGGCCGGCCTCCCGCAACTCGAAGCCGACCTGACGGACGCAGAAGGCCGGCTCGCCGTGCTCGTGGGGCGCTACGCTGGGCAAATCGACGACCTCCTGCCCGACGCGCTCGACCCGCAACTGCCCCTCACGGCCGTCCCGGTAGACCAGCCGTCGGAGATTCTCTTTCAACGCCCAGACGTACGGTCGGCCCTGCTGCGCTACGAGGCGGCCCGCTACCGCATTGGGGCCGCGCGCGCCTCGCTCTTGCCTTCGCTCTCGCTTTCCGGGCAGCTCGGTACCCAGGGCATCTCGCCCGGCGACGTGCTGGACGTGGGCAACTGGTTTTCGAGCCTTACCGGCAACCTGACGGCTCCGTTGTTTCAGGGCGGTCGGCTGCGTGCCAATCTCAGCGCCAGCGAGGCGGCTTACGCACAGCAAGGGGCCGCGTACGCACGCACGGTCCTGACGGCCTACCAGGAAGCCGAGTCGGCCCTGGAGCGCCACGAAGAGGAACGCCAGCGCTTCGAGTTCTTGCAGAGCCAGCTCGACGAAGCCACCGCGCAAGCCGATCTCCAGACGCGGCGTTACCGACAAGGCGTCGGGGACTACACGGCCTTTCTCGACGCGCAGCGCAACGAACTGCTCGTGCGGACCAGTCTCTCAGCAGCCGGCCGGAGCGTAGCCCTGGCCCGCCTCGGCGTCCACCGTGCCCTTGGCGGCGATTGGACGGATCAGCCGCCTTTCAACTAGACCTTCAGGTCAACTAGACCCACCGGCAACCAGCCACACAGGAATGACGAATCGAAAGAAATACGCCATCGCAGGCGGCATCCTCCTTGGTGGGATTGCCCTCTCGGCCCTCTTGATCTCGCTCCG
>JBCDHV010000510.1:0-3355 GCA_038749615.1 Bacteroidota bacterium | reverse complement strand
GACGTTGCCATGCAGCACGCCGTTCTCGACCTCGCCATCGACGTACACCCGCGTCTTGTAGCTGAAGTCTGGCCCGAGCTGATCGAGGCCGGCGGCCGTCGTGTAGAGCTTCATGTTCGAGGCCGGCGTGAAGCTCTTGCTGGCATTTCGGCTGTAGAGTGTACGGCCTGAGTCCAGATCGATGACCAACGCGCCCCAGAACGCATTGCCCGTATCGGCATTGTCGAGCGTGGCATCGAGATCGGCGGTGAGCTGGGCGTAGGTAAACGGCGCAACGAGCAGGGCGAGAAGGCAGAAAAGCCGGCGGTACATCGGAGAGGGGTGAAGCGCGGAAAGATCGAAAGAAGCGTCAACTTAACGCCGGGAGCCATAGCGTGGAAGTAGATCTCCTGTCAGGTTCGCGCAAGGTTCGCAGGGGGAAACGGGGCAGAACGGTAAACTCGTCTTTCTGAATGCTCAGGCAGTTTTCCCAACCTCGGTCCTTCTTGCAGTACTCCGTCGTCATTCGAACATTAGGCCGGCAAGCCTACGTCGAGCCGACGTTGATGGGATTGCTGAAGCAGGTACCCGGTCCTGAGGAGATCGTGCTGGTATTGCCTGAGGGTGAACCGGTGCCGGCTTGGGACACGCCGCATCCGCGCGTCCGGTGGGCGCATGGCCGGCGCGGCGCTATCTCGCAGCGCGTCGATGGGTTGAAGGCAGCTACTACCCCCGTGGTAGTGCTTCTGGACGACGATATCGTGTTTCACGAGCCGGACACCCTTCGCCGGCTCGTCGAGGCGATGCCGGAGCACGGCGCCCAGGTCGTCGTTCCGTATTTTCCTGGTTTGGCGCAGCTGTCGGGATGGAAGAAAGCAACCCATGCGCTGCTTGGAATCTATTTTCTAACAGATGAACCGGCCCTTCGGGTAACACCAGGAGGAAGTTTCTCTTACCCAAGAGATCGGCCGGGCGAGACGCCGATTCCCATCGATAGTGCGCAAGGGGCTTGTGTGGTGGTCGACCGTGCGTTTGTGGCCAAACGTGGACTCTATGGTGACGAGGAGCTCCAGCGGACCCCAGCCTATGCCTTCCGGGACGACGCGGCGTTTGTGATGGACATCGTCTTGGCTGGGGGGAAGGCGCTGATGGTAGATGTTGGAGACTCGATTGAGCATATCGGAGTCCTGCATCAAACTACGCCTGAGCGGGCGTACATGGGAGCAGCCGGCGGGACGTACAACGTGTACTTGTTCTGGAAAAAGTATGCCCGGCGCAAATTCGAGGGCCAATGGCGGGTGTACCCGTGGTTTGCTTGGCATCTAGCCGGCAACGTGGTCTTGCACCTGAGCGTCGCTGCGCGCCGGCGTAGCTGGCATCCCGTCCGTGGGGTCATCGATGGGTTCAAGTGGATCTGGCAAGACGTGCGAAAGAGATAATCGAGCGTGATGCATTTCGCTTTGGGGCTGCGTTTACCCGGTTGAACACCCACCTAACGCACGCCCACTATGCGTCACCTTCTTACCCTTCTGCTTCTGATGGCTGTGCTACCGTACGCGCAGCCGGCCACCGCCCAGACTACGACGTTTACCGTCGATTCTCTCTTCCCCGATGGAGACGATACGCCGGGCGATGGGACCTGCGATTCGGGTAGTGGCGAGTGCACGTTCCGGGCGGCTCTCGAAGAAGCGAATGCCACCGGCGGCTCTGGGCTTGTGCAGATTGTCTTCGACGTTCTCGCCACGCCGATCTCGCCGGTCAGCGGCGTGTACCGCGTGCGGCCAACGGCCCCGTACGAGTTGACCCGCCCCAACGTCACGGTTGATGCATCGACCCAGCCCGGCGCTAGCTGTGGCTCGCTGAAATGGTCTGGTTTGTCTGTGGACGATCACGACCTGCGCATCGAAATCGACGGCTCTGCATTGCCGTCGGGATCGAACGGACTGTTTCTCCGGACCAACGCGGCCAACGCAACGGTCCGTGGCTTCGCGATTTACGATGCCCCATCGGTAGGCGTCTTTTCGGGAGCCTTCAACACGACGCTCGAATGCAGCTACCTCGGGCTCAAGGCCGATGGAGCAACGGCCGGCACGTCGACGATGACCTATGGGGCCTTGCTCGGCTTCGGCGGGCAAATCTCCCGCGTGGTCTCGGCGAGCAACACCAACGGATTGCTCATCAACAACGGGACCATCGACGAGAGCCTGATCGGGCTGGACGCAGCGTACGCGGTCCGTGGAAACGCCGTGGGGGTGCTACTGACAGCCCCGTCTGCCACCACGAAAGTGACCGATTCTTGGGTGTCCGGCAACACCGGAGCCGGCATCCGGGCCACTGGTGGCACCATCGAGCTCGATAGCGTACGGGTGGGGTACCGGCAGCTCTCAGCCATCGGATTTGGGCCGGCTCCGAACCAGACAGGTGTCCAACTCATCGACGTGACCAACCCTGTGATCGAGCGCAGCTACATCGTCGAGAACCTTGGCGACGGGGTGTCCGTCGGCGGCGCTACCACTGGCTTGTCCATCGTCGAGAGCCGGATTGGTGCTGCGGAGCCTCTGCCTGACATCGATCCCACGATCCTGGCCAACCTTCAGGGCAACGGCGGATGTGGCGTGAGCGTTACCGGTTCGGCCGCCGGGCAGATTGGGCCTAACTCAGGAAGGGAGCGGGCGAACGTGATCGTTGGGCATACGAATCCGCTCAAGGCCGGCGTCTGTATTGCGTCCACTGTGGCCGACTTCAGCGTGACCAACAACGTCATCGGCACGTACGCCGCGCCGGGCGAAGAGGAGGCAGCGTTAGCGAACCTCTATGGCGTCATTGACGACGGGACGCGCACGCTCGTCCAGGGCAACCGGATTGCCGGCAACACGGCCAATGGTATCTGGTCCACGTTCTCGTCCCTAGATGCCGAGTACAACGCCAACCTGATCGGTGTCGATGCCGGCGTTTCTCGCGCGATTCCCAACGGACTGGCCGGCATCCTACTCGACGGCGAAGGCGCGATCGTGTCGGAGAACCTCGTTTCCGGGAGCGGGACCTACGGCATTGAAATCACCGGATTGGGGTCGTTCGTGACTCTAAATACCATCGGTGGCAGTGACGGCGGCGGTGTGACGTCTGCTGCACTGAGCCCGTTCGGAAACACGGAGGGCGGGGTACTGGTCGCGAACAACCGCGCCTTCGACGCGAGCGAAGCGACCAACATCAATGGCAACACGATAAGCTCGAACGGAGGGCCTGGCGTGTTTGTGCTCAACACCGCCCAGGCTGCCATCAGTGACAACGTCTTCGAGGCCAACGCCGGCCTGGCGATTGATCTCAACGGCACGTTCGGTACCACGCCGGATGGGGTCACGGCAAACGACACGGG
>JBCDHV010000509.1:0-3359 GCA_038749615.1 Bacteroidota bacterium | reverse complement strand
CCCACCCGGTTCAGCGGCTCCGCGCCGGCGAGAACCGCCAAGGCGTTGCTGACGGCGAGGTCGGCGAGCTTGGCGCGGGTGGGCGCGTTGGCCGAGCCGATGTGCGGGCTCACCGTTACGCGGCGGTGAGTGAGCAGCGGATGCTTGGCCGGCAAGGGCTCCGGATCGGTGACGTCCAAACCGACGCCGAGGAACTGGCCGGCATCTAGCGCCTCGATGAGCGCTGCCGTGTCGATGACACCGCCGCGGGCCGTGTTGACCAGCACGGCATCGGATTTCATCAGGGCGAGTGTGCGCCGGTTCAACAAGCCCTGCGTCTCTTCAGTGAGCGGGCAGTGCAACGAGACGAGATCGGAGGTAGACAACAGCGTGTCGAGATCGGTGGGCGTGTACCCTCGGGCCTCGGCGTCTGGCTTGGGAGAACGGGTCGTGTAGAGCACCTGCATGCCGAACCCCTCGCACCGCCGCGCGAAGGCCGAGCCGATCTCGCCCATTCCGACGATGCCGACGGTAGCGCCGTTGAAATCGAGCCCTAAGAAACCCGACGGGTGCCAGCCGGCCCAGAACCCTTTGCGGACGTAGGCATCAGCCTCGACGATCCGGCGGCCGGCGGCGAGGGCCAGCGCAAACGCGAGGTCAGCCGTGGCTTCGGCCAAGACGCCCGGCGCGTTGGTCACCGCGATGCCAAGTTCGCGTGCCGTATCGATGTCCACGTTGTCATAGCCTGCGCCGGCCTGGGCGATGATCTTCAGCATGCCCGCGCCGGCTTCGAGCACCGCTCGGTTGATGGGCTCCTCAACCGTCGTGATCAGCGCCTCGGAACGAGCGGCTTCTTCGATCAGCACCTCTTGAGGGGGCGCTTCCTCTTCGGGCCAAATGGTAACGGTGTGGCCAGCTTCCAAGAGCCGGTCGAACGCCTGCCCAGGCCATTCCCGGGTCACGAACAGATGAGACATAGCGAAGCGATAGAGTTAGGCGGAGCGTTGGGGTTACGCAGAGCGTTGGCTGGATGAAGAGTCGGTGTGCGTACGGGCAACAGAAGATCGGGTTTTGTGCTTTTCGGGAGGGCCCAACGTCTAATTCGCAATCTGAGGCCAACCTCACTCCCAGACTCAGGTATATTCCGGCCCCGTCATCTCAACTAGTCGCCCCATGGCCGTGCTTACTGCCCCTGTCCGAGCCTTACTGGCCCCCGAGCGCGTGTTGATCGGGCTGGACGAGCCGGCGCGCGAAGGGGTCATTGAACGGTTGGTCACGGTGTGCGCCGATCATCCCGCCGTACTAGATCTCGAAACGGTGCGGGAAGCCGTCCTGGCCCGTGAGCGCCGCATGTCGACGGGCGTGGGCAATGGCGTGGCGCTTCCCCATGCGAAAACGGACGCCGTGCGCGAGCCGGTCGCGGCCCTGGCCGTATCTTCGGTGCCGGTCGACTTCGAGACGCTCGACGGCCTTCCGGTCCGGCTGATCTACCTCCTCCTGAGTCCAGACGACACGCCGGCCCGCCACGTCAAACTACTCGGCCGCATCTCGCGCGCCTTCAACACGGCCACCATTCGCTCGCAACTCCTTCAGGCCGGCTCAGTAGACGCCGCACTCGCTGCCTTCGAGTAGCGTTCCAGCGTCACGCGAGCACGTCCTGCCCACCAACCCACCAAGTCACCTTGTTCCAAACCATCAAAGGCACCTTCGATGTCCTGCCCGACACCGGCACGTCGCGCGATTCCGACATTCCCGGATCGGCCCAGTGGTTGGATGCCGAGGCGCGGATTCGGGAGGTCATGCGGCGGTTCAACGTTCGGGAGATCCGTACGCCCATCTTCGAGCCCACGGGGTTGATTGCCCGGGGCATCGGTGCCCTGACGGACGTAGTGTCGAAGGAGATGTTCGCCTTCGAGCGCGAGGGCGTCGACTATGTGCTGCGGCCCGAGAATACGGCCCCGGTGATGCGGGCGTACCTCCAGCACAACCTCGCCCAGATCGGTGGCGTGCAGAAGCTGAGCTACATCGGCCCGTTCTTCCGCGCTGAGCAGCCACAGAAAGGCCGCTACCGGCAATTCCACCAGTTTGGTGCCGAGTACATCGGCAGCGAAGATCCCCGCTCGGATGCGGAGATGATCGCGCTGATGATGGCCGTCTACGAGGCGTTTGGCATCACCGGCATGCGCCTCCGGCTCAATACCCTTGGCAGCCCCGATAGCCGCGCTGCCTACCGGGACGCGCTGCGGCAGTACTTCGCCCCACACGTCGGTGCACTCACCGAGACCAGCCGGCAGCGGCTCGATAAAAACCCGCTCCGGCTGCTCGATACCAAGGTCGAGCACGAACGTGCGCTCGTCGCAGAAGCGCCTCGGCTGACGGAGTTCGTTTCCGAGGACGACCACGCTCACTACGGTGAAGTCAAGCGCCTGCTCGACGGGCTCGGCATCGCCTTCGTCGAGGATCCGCTACTCGTGCGTGGGCTCGACTACTACACGCGGACGACGTTCGAGCTGGAAAGCGACAAGCTCGGCGCGCAGAGCGCGTTGGCCGGCGGAGGCCGATACGATTTGCTGGCCGTCGAGATCGGTGCGAAGAAACCGGTGCCGGCGGTCGGGTTTGCGGCCGGGTTCGAGCGACTGTTCATCGCGCTGCACGCCGAGCACCTCGCCGACGCGCAGTACGCCGCGCCCGACGTGGCCCTGGTTGCCCTCGGCGAGCGCGCGGCCGATTGGGCCTTCCGCACGGCCCAGGATCTCCGGGCAGCCGGTCTCGCCGTCGCGACGGATCTCAAAGGCCGCTCCATGAAAGCCCAGATGCGCGAGGCCAACCGCCAGAACGCCCCGCTCGTCCTGATCGTTGGGGACCACGAACTCGACCAAAACGAAGTCGTCCTGAAACAGATGGACACCGGCGAACAACGCACGGTAGCAGACGCGGACTTAATCGCCGCCATCCAAGGAATCTGAATCTGCGGTGTTCAGTGTTTAGTGTTTAGCACCCACATGGGGCCGTCTAAATCCTAAACACCAAACACTAACAACTAGCCCCTCCATGTTTCCCCGCATTCTGGACATCCCGATCACCGACTCCTTTTCCCTAACGATCTTCTCGTTCGGGTTTATGGTGGCCGTGGCGATTCTGACGGCGGCGTGGCTGACCGGGCGGGAGTTAGACCGCCGGCAATCGGTTGGGCAGATTGGGCGCGTGACGGCCTACGGCAAGCCCGAGCCGAAGCGCCGGAAGCAGAAGGCGGAGATGAAGCCGTCGCAGCACATGGGGACCATCACGGTTCTGGCAGCGGCCTTCGGCATCGGCGGCTCGAAGCTGTTTCACATCCTGGAAAACCTCGACGAGTTCTTCCTGAACCCCGTCGGCATGCT
>JBCDHV010000508.1:0-3363 GCA_038749615.1 Bacteroidota bacterium | reverse complement strand
CGCGTGTCAGACTGCGCCTGCGCCGGCGAAAATGCGAGCAGGGGGGCGAGCGTCAGGGCAATGACGCCGGCCAGACGAAGGATCGTCTGCATGGTAGCCTCTCTGGATGCCTCGACCGGAAGAGGAGGTACGTGTACGGCGTGTGAGCATTAGCCTCTTGCTCATCACGCCGGCAGCGCGCTCCGGTCTGCCACACTGCCACTGGTAGGCCCAGTATACGTAAACGCGCGAGGCAGTTCCAAAACGGCTCGTTCTCGGTTCGGGGAAGGGCGCAGGGGTAAGGGTGAAGGGGCTATCGGGAAGGATGAGATCGGTAGCCATGAATCCATCGTCTCATTTCGTCAATCTCCGTCTAGTTACCTCTCACGTTTTACCCTGTCCCCTTCACCCTTGTCCCTGTATCCTTCTCCCTAACTTCAACGAAAGGCGCGAAATCTTGGCGAAACGTTTCCGCTTGTGGCGGCACAGAGCAACGAGAGAATGTGTACAGTTTGCTCTAAACGATTGCAGGCCTCTACTTTAAGGCTCGTCTGTGCTACGACGCTCCTCACTGCTGTCTCCCCCCACCGGCAGTATTTCCCGCCGTACAAATCGGTTTCTCCTCGTGACCTCCTCCACTCAGGCTTTTTTGATCGAGCGCCAGTTCCATATGGCGTACTCGCCCTTGGGCCGGCTCATCCGTCACTATACGCCTGACGCTCGCCGGGCTGAGAACCTGTTCATTTTGGCGGTGACGGCAGCACTGATGCTGTTGATGTTCGCCAACCAGGTCGCATGGGCGTTCGTCAAGGATCCGATTCTCGCTAACCCGCAAGGCCCTGAAGCGATGACCTTCTGGCTCAGCCAGGTCGCGTTCGTGCTCGGGTTTTTGTTCACGTGTGTGATCGGGTTCAAGCCGGCGCTCACGGTACACGTCAACCACGATGGGGTCACCGTGTCGGGCGCGAACGACTACGAGCATGTGGCCCTGGCCCAGATCGAGGAGATTGAGACCGTGCCGGCGGCGCTCTACCACACGCATTTCAGCCGGTATGCGCAGACTCGTGGCTTCGTCAACCGCCGCCACAGCGACGTGGTGGTCATCCACCGGGCCACAGGTCCGGTCGTTTTCGGCTTGGCTGATCTCGACCGTGAGGTGTTCGTTGAGCAACTCGCTGCGCTCCAAGGCACGGGTGCCGTCCAACTCGACGCGCAAGTGGCGTAATGACCGACCGGTCGTTTTACACGCTCGTTGCGCAGGATTCGGAAACTGAGGCTCGGGCTGGGATCGTCGAGACGGCGCACGGGGCCATCGAGACGCCGATCTTCATGCCAGTCGGGACGGTGGGCACTGTGAAGGCTGTTCAGCCGCGCGAGCTGAGGGCCGACGTTCAGGCGCAGATCATCCTCGGCAACACGTACCACCTCTATCTCCGGCCGGGCACCGATGTGCTGTTTCAAGCCGGCGGATTGCACCAGTTCATGCAGTGGGACGGCCCGATTCTCACGGATTCGGGCGGCTTCCAGGTCTTCTCACTCGCTAGCCGGCGCAAACTGACCGAGGCCGGCGTCCGCTTCCAGAGCCACGTCGATGGCTCGTACCATGATTTCACGCCGGAATCGGTCGTGGATACCCAGCGGCTCATTGGCTCGGACATCATGATGGTGCTCGACGAATGCCCGCCCGGCGATGTCGATCTACCGTATGCCCGCAAATCGAACGAGTTGACGATGCGGTGGGCGGAACGCTGCCGGCGGCGCTTCGACGAGACCGAGCCGCACTACGGCTACCGGCAGACGCTTTTTCCGATCGTGCAAGGCGTCGTCTATCCCGAGGTCCGGCGAGAGTCGGCGCGGCGCTTGGTCGAGATGGACTTCGAGGGCTACGCGATCGGCGGTCTGAGCGTCGGCGAGCCGGCGGCGCAGATGTACGCGATGGTCGAAGTTGTGAACGAAGTCTTGCCGGTGCACAAGCCTCGGTACCTGATGGGCGTCGGGACGCCGGAGAACCTGATCGAGAACGTGGCCCGAGGCGTCGACATGTTCGACTGCGTCATGCCGACGCGCAATGCCCGAAACGGCACGCTCTTCACCACCCAGGGCCGGCTCAACATCAAAAACCGGAAGTGGCAAACCGACTTCTCGCCGATCGATCCTGGCCTCGATACCTACGCCTCGCAAACGTTCTCGAAATCCTATCTCCGGCACCTGATCCAAACAAACGAGATCCTCGGTCTGCAACTCGCCTCGCTCCAGAACCTCACGTTTTATCTGTGGCTCATGCGTGAAATGCGTGCGGCCATCGTCGAGGGCCGGTTCGCCTCGTGGCGGCGCGAGATGGTCCCGCGGGTGAGTGCGCGGTTGTAGGGTGCAGGATTAAGGTAGAAGGATTAAGGAGGTGAGGGGACAGGATAGAAATCGAAGGCAAGTCTGAAGTGGTCTGAACCCCCCCTTTCTTCCTTAATCCTGTATCCTTGACCCTTCACCCTTCACCCTCCTTGCATCCTTGATCCTTCATCCACCAACGCGAGGGTGTCAGTCAACCCGGCGGGTGTCGACGTAGAAGTCTTGATCCACGCGGACGAACGTAGCTGGCACGGTTTGCCACGCGGCGGTCGGGTAGAGGCGCGTGGGGCCGGCGTCGGTGAGCTGTACGTCGAGGGGCATGTCGAATTGATCGATGGTGTTGGTCCAGCGGTACCAGAGCGTGGGGCCGGCGAGGCGGTACTCGAAGACGGGAATCTGTGTGGTTGTCAGGTACTGCTCGAACACTTTATCGAGCGCAATCCCTGCCGTTGAGCTGACGTAGCGCTGCACGTCCAGGCCGGTGACGGTTTTCTTGCCGAACGTCTCGTTGAGGCCCCGCAGAATGGCGCGCCATTGGTCGTCATCGGCAATGATGTGCCGGATGGTGTGCAGCATGTTGCCGCCTTTGTAGTACATGTCCCCTGAGCCGCGCTGGTTGACGCCGTAAGGACCCACGATGGGCTTGTCGTTTTGCACGTTCGCACGGGTGCCGATGACGTAGGCCGCGCCGGCATCCCGGCCTTGCTGGCACTCGGTGAAGAGGTTTTCGGAGTAGTTCGTGAACGACTCATGGACCCACATGTCGGCGATGTCATCCGTCGAGATGTTATTGCCAAACCACTCGTGGCCGGCTTCGTGAATCACGATGAAGTCCCACAGGAGTCCATGCCCCGTGCCCGACAAATCGCGGCCCCGGTAGCCGTTCTGGTACTCGTTACCGTAAGCAATCGCGCTCTGATGCTCCATGCCGAGGTGGGGCGTTTCAACGAGGGTGTAGCCGTCCTCGTACCACGGAAACGGCCCGAACCAGTGCTCGAAACAGGCCAGCATGGGCTTTGAAATGTCGAACTGCCGGCG
>JBCDHV010000507.1:0-3366 GCA_038749615.1 Bacteroidota bacterium | reverse complement strand
GGGGTCGTAGAGCATGCCGGTGCAGAGGCACATCTTGCGTTTGGTGCGCGTCAGGATGTCTACGTTGGGGCAGCTGTTGCAGCCTTTCCAGAAGGCTTCTTCATCCGTCAACTCGGAGAACGTAACCGGCTTGTAACCGAGGTCTGAGTTGATCTTCATCACGGCCAGGCTCGTCGTGATGCCAAAGACCTTGGCGTCCGGGTACCTTTCGCGCGAGAGCTGGAAAATGCGCCGTTTGATCCGTTTGGCGAGGCCGATCTTGCGGAAATGCGGCGACACGATGAGGCCCGAGTTGGCGACGTACCGTCCGTGTCCCCACGTCTCGATGTAACAGAAGCCGGCGATCTTGCCGTCCGAGGTGGCGATGACGGCCTTGCCTTCTTCCATTTTCATGCGGACGTACTCAGGCTTCCGCCGCGCAATGCCTGTCCCCCGCTGCTTGGCCGCCTCAGCCATCAAGTCGCAGATCGGCTCAGCATAGCGATAATGCTGAGGGCCGGCGACGGTGATGGTGACCGATTTGGTCAGGGGGGACATGGTGGGGGCAGGGTTTGGTAAACCATTTCAAACGCAACGGAACGACTTCGTGTTTCGGAATTGGCATTTTGTGTTAAGGGCGTGATTGATGTTTAGTGTTTGGCGTTTAGTGTTTAGGCTCGTTTAGAGACGCCACCGGTTCATTTGTCCTGTCTATGCAGTCGTTCCTCGAAGCTGTTCGTTTTGATGCCAAAGGGCTTGTCACAGCCGTCGTGCAGGACGCCACGACGCTGGAGGTGTTGATGGTGGCCTACATGAATGCAGACACCTTGGCGCTGACCCTGGAAACCAAACAGATGACCTACTGGAGCCGGTCTCGCCAGGAAGTCTGGGTCAAGGGGGCCACGAGTGGGCACGTACAGCACCTCCGCGAGGCCCGCATCGACTGCGACGGCGACGCGCTCCTGTTTCTCGTCGACCAAACCGGCGCGGCGTGCCACACGAACCGGAGGTCCTGCTTCTACCGCGTGCAGACCCCCGCCGGCCTCCAGATCGACATCGAACCCGAGGACTAGATGGCAGAGAAGCGACGCCGGCTCAGTGCGGAAGAGCGCATCGAGATGATTCTCGATGCCTCGGAGCGCATGCTGCTGTCCGGGCCAGACGGCGCGGCTGCATCGATGTCACAACTTGCTAAGGAAGCTGGACTTAGCAAAGGGTTGCTCTACCATTACTTTAAAGACAAGGCCGATATTTACAACGCCTTGTCTCAGCGTGGGCTGCGCCGGCTCAGGCTGCTCATCGAAGGCCGGCTCTCGGATGGCCAGACCGGACTCGAACAGCTCGAACAGATTGGCCGGACGTACGTCGAGTTCTTCGAGACGCACCCATCGGACTTCGACGCCATTGCGCACTTCGAGGCGTTCGTGCCGGCGGCGAATGAGGACGAGGCCTACGCAGAGGCCGCGGAGGGCGAAGCGGCGGGCGTGTTTGCCTTCGTAGCCTCAGCCCTTGAGAAAGGCCAAACTGACGGAACGGTGCGGCCAGGGCTGGATCCCGTTCGCACGGCCATCGTTGCGTGGTCCCAGCTACACGGGGTTCTCCATACCGTGCGGCTGAAACGAGCCTTTCTTCATGCCACGTACGGCCTAGGCCTCCGCGAGCTCACCGAGCCGGCCATCGAGATGATTCTCCGAAGTGTCCGGGCCGTTTGAGCAGCGGTACGTGTTACCAGGCAGCCATGTCAGATTCGCACTTCATGAAACTCGCTATCCGCGAGGGCGAGAAAAATCCGCAAGCCCCCTTTGGCACTGTCATCGTGAAGGATGGAGCCGTCCTTGTGCGGGGCACCAACCGAGGCAGCGAAAACCGCGTGCTCCACGGCGAGATGGACGCCCTGCTCAAGCTCTCCCCTGCCGATCAGAAGGCGGGCGGGCTGACGCTCTACACCACCGCCGAGCCCTGCCCCATGTGTGCCGGCGCAGCCGTTTGGTCAGGCATCGAACGCATCGTCTACGGCGTTTCTATCGAATGGCTCATGCAGAACGGCTGGGCCCAGATCGACCTCAGCAGCCAGGAGGTAGTCGATAAAGCCACGAACGTGGATGTGAGCGTCCTCGGCAACGTTGAACAGGAAGCCTGCGCCGAGTTATTTCGGAGAGCGTGAGAAGTCTGAGCGGGAGCGGAAAGACTTGTTGACCATCGGTCGATAAAAAGATATATTGACCGAAAGTCAATAGTGAAACCTCAGTCTATGAAAAAGCTCTCCTTGGCCGCTGCGTCTGTTCTCGCCATGCCGGCAACGTTTTTCTTCTGGGCCAGCGCGCCTGTCCTGAATGAATCCGACTATGCGTACGTCATGACGCACAAGACGTCGAATTCATCGCCGGCTGAAGCGGTGTCAGATGCCGAAGCGTACTCGATTCTGACGTACAACGCCGGCTACGCGTCTGGGCTGGAGAACAACACGGGGGTTGAACCAGATGTCCAACAGCGCAAAGCCAACCTGGAAGCCATCGAGAACCTCGTGGCGTGGTTGAAACCGGACGTGTTGGCGTTGCAGGAGATCGATGTGGGGTCGGCTCGTTCGTATTACACGGATCAGGTGGATGTGCTGGGCCGGGCCGGCGGGTTCGATCAATCGGCTGTAGCGGTAAATTGGGACCGCCGCTATGTTCCGTTCCCCTACTGGCCGTACAGCGCACAATTTGGCCGCGTGCTCTCTGGGCAATCCATTTCGTCACGCCGGCCCATTGAGGCTCACGAACGCATCGTCTTGGAACGCCCCGCGTCGAATCCAGCCTACTACGATGCGTTCTATCTCGACCGTTTGCTTCAGCACTCCGTCACCTCACTTGGCGGGCAACGGATTCACATCCTCAACGTCCACCTCGAGGCGTACGACGAGGCCACCCGCCGGCAGCAAGCTCGCACCGTCCGTTCGGTCTACGAGTTGCTCCGAGAGGACGCGCCGGTACTGCTGGTGGGCGATTTCAATTCCACGCCCCCTGCTGCCACCGATCAGCACGGATTCGCCGGCTACGAAGACGACTTTCGCAGCGACGACACCATCGAGCACCTTCTGGAGGCACCGGGGTTACAGATGGCTCATACTCCAGAGACCGAAGCGCTGGGCTTCACGTATCCCTCGGACGTCCCGGTCATGAAACTCGATTACGTGTTCTATGACTCGGACTCCATCGATCCGGTGCGCGCCCGTGTCGTGCACGAAGCCGGCACCGCCTCGGATCACCTACCGGTCTGGTTCGAGTTCAGGCTGAAGTAAGGACAAAAAAAGGGCGGTTGGGCGCCTGCCGGGTCTCCCCAGACAAACGGCCCAACCGCCCAACTGTCTAACCAAGAGCCCTACTTGCTCAGCATGACCTGGCG
>JBCDHV010000506.1:0-3375 GCA_038749615.1 Bacteroidota bacterium | reverse complement strand
TGGTCCCCGTAGGCTTCCTCGTAGCCACAGACCGGACAGGTGCCCCGCACGAACCGATCGGCCAGGAAGAGGCCCACCACAGGGTCGTAGAGCTGCTGCTCGGTCTTCGTGACGAAGACGAACTTCTGATCGAGCCGGCGGAAAAACGCCTGGCTGGTCTCGTGATGAATCGGGGCGGAGGTCCGGCTGTAATGATCGAACGCGATCCCGAAGTCCTCGAACTCCCCCTTGAGCATGCCGTGGTACCGGTCCGCGATGACCTGTGGATCGACGCCTTCGTCACGCGCGCGAAGCATGATCGGCACGCCGTGCTCGTCCGAGCCACAGATGAACGCCACGTCGCGGCCTTTCATGCGTTGGTAGCGGACGTACAGGTCGGCTGGCAGGTACGCGCCGGCAAGGTGCCCGATATGAAGCGGGCCGTTGGCATAGGGGAGGGCGGCAGTGACGAGAAGCCGCTTTGGGTTGTCCATCGGACTGGATACAGAGAGTCTAGAGAAAGGGACAGCGAAAGCGGCCTACGCCGGCCTGACAAAAAGGTTGACGGAGCCGGCATGAAGGTCTGTCATTCTGTCAAGGCATTCAAGGGTAATATTTACAGATACATAAGTGCCATCTTGGCGTCTTCATAGTCCATTTTGGCCTGCCCCCATACGGATTGGCCCTGGACTTGCGTTATGGCGGGTACAACTCTGAAAGACAGCATTTCACGTCTTACTACACAGTATGTGTGGTGGAATAGAAAGGCCGGGATTGTGGTGGTCCCGGCCTTTTTTGTTTGTGGTTGGGCGGCTCTTGGTTGGGCATGACACCCGCGCGGCAGCACGGCCACGAATTGCTCGCCAAGGTAGCATCGAGTGCCTTTCATGGAGAGCAGCGATACCCTAGATTCGAGGCTGTTTTTCGTTGCACTTCCCCAACGGTTCATGTCGATTGCACCTCGGGGCACCCGCTTCTCATCTGGCATGTCCCTGCTGTACACCCGCTTCCGGATCCTTCTCCAACGAGCCTGCATCATCCCCTGCCCAACCATCCAACCAAATCCCGCCCAACTACGCATCGCCCTCCTACTATGCGTACTGATTGCGCCGGCTGGGATTGCACAGCCGTTTTCATTTGAGTTGGATCTGCAGCCGCTGGTGCCGGTCCGCTCGGGCGCGGCGGTTTGGGGAGACGCCGACAGTGACGGGGACTTGGATCTATTGCTCTCAGGCGTGACGGATGTAGGGACGGTCACCCAACTCTACCGCAACGACGCCGGCACACTGACACCGACGGATTCGCCGTTCGAGGCTCTAGCGTTTACCCGCGCCACGTGGGCGGATCTCGACGCCGACGGTGATCTCGATCTGGCTCTCGCCGGCAGCCGGTCGCAGAGGATTCCGTATGATCCCGTCCTGCTGGTGTATCGCAACGACGGTGGTGCGTTTTCGCTTGTGTTCGAGACGGCCGGGCTGCACAGCGGCTCGCTGACCGCCGTGGACGTTGACGGCGACGCGCAGGTGGATCTCGTCCTGACGGGCTCCACGTCGCCCCGCCCGCCGTACGAGCCGGCAACCCGTATCCTCCGCCGCGATGGCGACGGCTATACTGAGACCGGCATCGCTCTTCCTAGCATTGTCTTCGGCGAGATTCGGTTCGCGGACATGGACGCCGACGGCGATGCCGACGCGGTCCTCGCCGGCCTGACGGACAGCGGACTCACGACACAGGTCTTGCGCAACGACGGACAAGGCACGTTCGAGCCGGTTTCTGTGCCAGCTCCGGGTGTTGCGTATGCCTCAGTCGATTGGGCGGATTACGATGGTGATGGGGACGTGGACGCGCTGGTAGCCGGCAGCGTGCAGAGTCCGTTTGCTCTCGAAAGCCGGCTGTTCGTGCTGGAAAATCGGGGGGGGACGTTTGTCCAGGTCGGCATAGATGGTGGGGCCGTGGTCGGCGGCTCCGCTCGATGGGGCGATTATAACAGCGACGGCCGGCCGGACATCCTAAGTGTCGGTGCCGAGCAGCCGTTTGGCCGGCGTTCCGCACAGGCCGTGCTAAACCGAGACGACGGGTTCGTACCAACGGCCTTTCTGGTAGGCGTGTCGCTCTCCGACGTAGCTTGGGGCGACTACGACGGCGATGGTGATCCAGACGCAGCGGTCGTTGGGCTTACTTCAGCGCTCACACCATCGAACGCACCAGAGGAGCAACTCGGCGTGGCCGCGTCGACACTCTACAAAAACGTCCGGCTCGGGACCGACTTCGTACCGCCGGCACCGGCTGGGTTGCAGGCCACCGTTCAACGCACAGGCCAGGCCGGCGCGGTGCTTTCCTGGCAGCCCGATCCTCGCGCTGGCGTCACGTATGAGGTCACCGTTTGGCCGGCCACGGACCCAGCTCCTGCCTACACCGCTCCGCTACCGCTCGCGAGCCGCATTACAACTTCTTCGCTCCGGTTGCCCAACCTCCCTGTTGGCTCATACCGCTGGCAAGTGCGCAGCATCGGGGCTGATTTCATTGGATCACCGGTGGTTGAAGGGCCGGCCTTCATCGTCGGGGTGAGCACGAGCACGGAGACGGCTCTGCCGGCAGCGTTCGCCTTGCACGCGCCGTATCCGAACCCGTCTGCCGGGCCTGTCACAATTCAGTATGGGGTGGACGTGCCAACCCACCTGTCGCTCACGGTTTACGACGCACTAGGGCGTGCCATCTCAACCGTACGAGAAGCCTGGACGCCTGCGGGTACGCACGAGGCTATTTGGCGTGGTGAGGTGCCGGCTGGCGTGTACTGGATCGTACTTGAGTCGATGGGCCGGCAAGTGAGCAAGACCATCGTGGTTCGCTAGCAGATAACGAGTTTCAACGTTTACGTTCGTCTTACATGATTCGACTGTTCATCCTGGCTGCGGCGGTTTCCCTGTTTGTGCAGCCCACCGCAGCGCAGGAGTCCGAAGGCTTTGCTTATCTCCGCATCGCCTCGCCGGCCTTGCCGCCCGTCCGGCTGGGGTCCATTGATGTGGCCGATTACAACCTTGACCGCCAACCGGACATCGCGCTCTCCGGCGGAGCCCCTACACGAGCCTGGACGAAGGTCTTCCGCTTCGCGCGGGAAGATCAGGAGGTGACGATGGGGGGGCGCATCATTTACACAGCCATCTTCGTCGATCCCACGACGGCCGACATCGAGCAATCTTGGCTCGGAACCGTGCGGTGGGGCGACCTCAACGGCGATGGCCGGCCTGATCTGCTCGCCACCGGCAGCCGGCGCTTCGACCCTCCGTTCGAGCCTTCGACGCAGGTTTATCTCAACCGCGGCGACGCCTTCATCCGCACCTCGACGGCCTTGCCGGATGTCTACAATAGCATGGCCGCCTGGGGCGACTATGACGG
>JBCDHV010000505.1:0-3377 GCA_038749615.1 Bacteroidota bacterium | reverse complement strand
TACCTCGGCAGTCTGCACGGCAGGGCCATCGGCCGGCTGGACTATCGGAACGCCCATCAGCCCTAGTTCGCCATGCCCGATCCCGGAACGCCGGAGCTCCAAACACCTGAGTCCCAAACATCCGAGCCTCCAACGCCTGAGATCGTTCTCGGTCTGTTGATTGCCGGCATGCTGGACGATGTGGACCGTGCTGCGGTGGATGCCGCGCGAAACCGGGTCGTGGAGATTCTGGGCGAGTCGTTTCCAGCGTATGCATGGTCGATGCCGGTGGCGGTACGGAAAGAGCTCAAGACGGAAGAGCCGATGCAGCCGGTCCGGCTCGTCGATGTCGGCGTGGTGGAGTTGCAGCAGCGGCGGTGGGATTTTGCGATGGTGGTGACGGCTGGCGACCTCGTGGGGTATGCCAAGCGCATCGTGTACGGCGCACCCTCGAACGCCCTCGAAGCGGCCGTCGTCTCGACGAGCCGGCTCGATCCGCTCCAAACCATCGCGACGGCCGCGCCCGAGGAGCGCACCGAGACGATTGCCCGCCGGCTCACCGCGCTCATCCTCCATCAATTCGGCCATCTCAACGATCTTCCGCACGTCGCCGATCCGGCTGATGTCATGTTCGACATCCAATCGGTCCTCGATCTCGATCCAATGACGGGCTACGGCCAAGCCGGCCGCGAAACGATGAGCCGAGCACTCGCAGCCGTAGCCGATGACCGGCTGGAGGAGATGGCGGAGGCGAATCTTCTGACGGGGACGTGGTTTGCCGTCCGCGCCTTCGTGCTCGAACTCCCCTCGATTCTGGCCGCCATTCGGCGGGCGAAGCCGTGGGTGTTTCCGTTTCGGTTCAGCCGGCTCAGCACGGCGGCGACCTCCACGGCACTCGTGCTGCTGATCACAGCCGAGGCGTGGGACCTTGGCATGAGCCAACCGGCCGGCCGCGTCATTTTCCTGAGCCTGGCCGCCTTGCTCGGGACGAGCGGCTACTTGCTGGTGCGCCAGAACGTCCTGGGCCGGCGGCGGACGCTGCGCCGGCCGAGTGAGCAACGCGTGGTGGCGCGGGCGGCTAGCACGGGCGTCGTCTTGGCTGGCATGGCGACGACGTACGGAGCCATCTTCGTGAGCGTGCTCCTGCTCGGGTTGTTTCTCTTCAGTGAGACCGTAGCCAACGGATGGGCGGCCTCCCTGGAGCGGGGCATCGTGTTCACGGATTACCTCGTCTTCGCCGGCTTCGTTGCTACCCTCGGTCTCCTCATCGGGGCGCTCGGTGCCAGCTTCGAGCAAGAAACCTACTTCCGCCACGTCACCCTCCTCGACGAAGAGACCTGAGCGGGGAGACGTGACGACTAGCTGGATCGGCGCGTCAACCGAATCGAAACGCCGGCCCGCTTCGTTCGTACGCTCCGCCACCAATCCGCCCACCAACCAACCGATCCACCCTCCTGCATTGAAGCTCCAGCCTAAAATCAAAACCGTCTGGATGATTCAGCGGCTGCTCTTCGCCGTGTCGCTAGCCGTGCTGCTGTTCATGATGTACGAGTTGCCGGCCCTGATGGGCGACGGCTACCTCCGTCTGCTTCCGACAGGCATGCTGGCTGGTCTCGTGCTGCTGGGAGGAATCGTGTGGGCGGTGGTGTGGCCGCGGCTGTTGTACGAGACGTGGCAATACGAGCTTCGCACCGAAGAGCTGTATCTGGAGCGCGGCATCGTGACCCGTATCAAGACCGTCGTCCCCCTGCGCCGGGTGCAGCATCTCGACGTATCCCAGAACGTTCTGGAGCGCGAGTTCGACCTCGGCCGGCTCGTGGTGTACACCGCCGGCACGATGAACAGCACCGTCGTAGTCCCTGGCTTGTTGTACGAAGATGCGGAGGCGTTACGCAACGAGATCCGGCATTTTGTGGTGGAAGACGCGGTGTAAGCCGGCGTGTTTACTGTTTGGCGCGTGTGCGTGAACGAGTTGACTGAATTGAACCTGTGGCGGAATCCGATATCCTACATCCGGCAGCACAAGCTCAAGGAGCGCAGAGCGCTGGGCAGAATCCGTTCGCTGACTTTCAGCGGCTGCACCCACTCACGCTGGCCTACCGCATTGTTGTGAGCTTGCCGCCGTTCCTGTTGGCGCTCATACCGATGATCCGGCGCGGCGGGGTTGAGACCTACATGTCGGTCTTTCTGGGCGTGATTTACGGCGTGTTTGCGCTGCCTTGGATCGTGCTGTACTACGTGCGCTTCATGTTCAAGATCACCCCGCGCGAGGTGGTGATTCACAGCGGCATCCTCACCCGGCAGCGCCGTAGCATTCCGCTCGAGCGCATCCAGAACGTCGAGATCGAGCAGCGCTTGATGCAGCGAGCGCTCGGCATTGCCCGTGTGCGCATTTCGACGGCCGGCAGTGCCTCCTCGGAAGGCACGCTCGATTCCGTGACCCTTACCGATGCCCGCCGCATCCGCCAGCAAATTCGCGCCTACCAGCAGCAAGCGATGCCGGCTGGCACTGAGGCTCCGCCACCGCTTCCCGGTGCGGCAGCGAGTGAAGCAACGGCGGTTGGAGTCACAGGGGCCAGCCCGGCCATGCCAGTTCAGGACGAGGCTGAGCCAGAGGGCGAACTGATTTACCGCATGCCGGCGCGGCGTGTATTCCTGGCTGGCTCGCTCCGGTTCTCGCTCGTCTACATCGCGATTTTCCTGTCGCTCTTCCAGTACGTGGACATCGCCCCAGAACGCATCTTCGACTGGTTCGACCGGGGCGGGCTCGACGGGCTCCAGGAGTCGAATTCCTTGCCGGGGTGGGCGCTGTTCCTGCTTGCGTTTGTCTTCGCGGCCTTGCTGTCGTGGATCAGCGGCATCGTGACGACGGTCAACCGCTACTTCGGCTTCACCCTCCGTCTCGAAGGCCGGAAAGCCCAAACCAAGAGCGGCCTGTTGAGCCTGGTCGAGAACACGATTCCTTTGCCGAGAATGCAAGCACTGCATTTGCGCGCGAACGCACTGATGCGCAAGCTGGGCTGGGGCCGGCTCGAAGTCCAAACCATGGGCGTGGTGACGCAGAGTGGCCAGAAAGTCGCGATGCCACTGGCTCGCTACAGCGAACTCTGGCGCACGGCCCGCCGGCTCTATCCGTTTGAGCTGCCTGACGCCAAGTTTTCCGTCTCACGCCTGACGATCCGACGCGCGTTCGTGCGCTACAGCGTGGCGCTGCTGGTTTTCCTTGGCCTGGAGGCCTGGCTATTCGATCTCAACCCAAACGTCCTTTGGGGGTTGCTGCTGTTGCCGGCCTTGTATGGCTTGGCCGTCCTGCGCTACCGCAACCACACGTTCTCCTTGACGGAGGACGCCATCTTCGTCCGCTACGGCGTCTTTCAACACCGCACGTGGGTGGTTCC
>JBCDHV010000504.1:0-3381 GCA_038749615.1 Bacteroidota bacterium | reverse complement strand
CGGGTTGGCCGACCAAGTGCTGCGTACCCGTCACGTAGGCGCGTTGGCCGGCATCCTGCTCGCTAAACAGCACACTGGCGTGCTTCAGGATGAGCCGGAGAATCCCAGAGGAGTCCGTACGGCCGAGCTCACGCAGCCGGGCATCGAGCGTATCCCGGATCTCTGACAGTTTGAGCCCGCTGAGGCGCTCGTTCAAGCTCGACAGTACGGTCTGCAGTTCGTTGGCATCTAGATCAGACTCTACTTCGAGCACAATCTGATTGACGAGACCACTACGCACTGTGATGACGAACAAGACCCGCGTCGAAGCGAGCGGAATGGCGTCGATGCGGTGCAGGACACCCGTCGAGAGTTTCGGCGTGAGCACGATGCTGAGCAGGCTCGACATCTCGGCCAGCACCCGCGTGCCCTCACGGATCAACTCCCAAGCGTCTCCGCCAAGGCCGGCGAGTTCGTCCTGAATCCGCTGCCGCGCCGATGCCGAGAGCGGGGCCGGCCGCATCAGCGTGTCGACATACGCCCGATAGCCGGCGATCGTTGGAATCCGGCCGGCGGAGGTATGCGGGTGATCCAGCAGCCCTCGCTCTTCGAGCGCGCTCATCGTGTTGCGGATCGAGGCAGGGCTGAGATCGACACGCAGCTGATCCGCGACCGTCTTCGATCCTACGGGATCGGCAGTGCGGACAAACGTGCGGATCACGTTCTTCAAAATCATCCGTTCGCGCTCCGAAAGCCGGAGCATCGTGCTCTTGGTTCGGGCCATGATGGCGGATGGTTGGTTGCGTACTGGACTGAGGACGTTAGGTATACCGCTAGGACAAACCTCCTGTTTCGAGGAGTATAGGGACGGGGGAGGAAGGATGAAGGTAGAAGGATGAAGGATTGAGCCTCTCGATCAGCCTGACGAGTGACAGGGAGCAGGGTGAAGGGGGCCTGATTGCGTGGTGGGTAGAAGGATTGGGGCCGAAGGATGAAGAGGCTTGGTAGCAGGACGAGCCTGGGAGCCAAATACGAAAGGAGCGAACGCGGGCTGTCAGGTCCAGGCCTGCTGCCCACGTCCGCCCCTTCTCCCTTCTCCCTCTCCCCTTTATCCCTTCCGGCTAGTCGACGACTTCGATTTCCACGCGGCGTTGCAGGGCGATGTCTGCGCCGGCTTCTGTTCGGTATTCGACGTTGCCTGTGTTTGCAAAGCTTCGGCCGGTTGGGTTGGGCCGGCTCGTCGATGTGCTGCGAGCAGTGTTGAAGCTCGGACGGGCCCCGTCGTACTCGTCGAATTCGCGGCGGTAGAAGTAGCCGTCGTCACTCGCGAAATCGTCCGAGTAGTAGTCGTAGCTGCCGTAGTAGTAATCGTCGTTGCGCGTGTATCCGCCGGAGATGTACTGGAAGCCCCAGTAGTCATCGTCCGGGATCAACTCGACAGGCACGAAGCCGCGGAAGCCGCTCGGATCGTAGAGCCGGCTGTAGCGGACGCGGTTGACGCGGCGCTTGTAAAAGTCGAGTACACCGACCTCCACATCGCGCCCAAACGCCTGATTCAGGTCGCCACCGGCGTACCGTGTACTCAGGAGTTCGAAGCCTGAACGAGCGTCGCCGACGACGTACGTCATCCGATCGAATTCGACATAGCCGTCTGGGAAAACGGTCGCGCGGATGCGGCGGAACGGGTTCGGGATGTTCGATACCGTGCCCACGAACCGGCCACGGTCGTAGATCTCCAGTTCGTCAATCGTGAACTCGATCTCGACCTGATCACCCCGGACATCGCGGACCTTCTTCCGGATGTACGTTTTGACTTCGAGGTCGTTGTTGAACCGCTGCCCACCATAGCCGGATTCCACGAGCACGCTCTGGCGATACGAGAAGCGCGGCGTGTAGCCGTAGCTGTAATGGTCGTAGTACAGGTGGAAGCTGGGCAGGTTGATGAAGAACCCGAAGGCCGGCCGGCCCCGGCGGTAATAATGCCGGCGGAAGTAGCGGTTGCTCCGGAATTTCCGCCAGTTGTAGCGGTAGTGGTACCGGTGCTTGCGCCAGTTATCGTAGTGCCGCTTGCGTGTGAAGCGGCGTTTCTTCGTGAAGCGGTCGCGCTGCCGCCGCTCGAAGCGGTCGTACCGGTCTCGGTACGCGGCACGGGCACGTGGCCGGCGGTCGTCGCCCCGGCGGCGGTCGTAGCGTTCCTGGCGTTGGCGCTCCCGGCGGCGCTCCTCGGCCCGGCGGTTGGCTCTGCGGTCCTGACGGGTGCGGTTCTCGCGACGGTCCTGGCGTGTACGGCGTTCTTGCCGGTCGCGGCGCGTGCGGTCTTGGCGATCACGGCGCGTACGATCCTGACGGGTGCGATCCTGTTGCCGTCCTTGGCGCGTCCGGTCCTGACGCTGGCGGTCTTGCCGGCCTTGGCGAGTACGATCGTTGCGCGTGCGGTTCTCGCGGCGGTCCTGACGCGTGCGGTTCTCGCGGCGGTCCTGACGCGTGCGGTTTTCCCGACGATCCTGGCGCGTACGATTTTCTCGGCGGTCTTGCCGCGTACGCCGCTCTTGCCGATCTCGGCGGGTGCGCTCAGTTCTCGTCCGCTCGTTGCGGGTTCGGTCCGATTGCCGCTCGACGCGCCCGGCCCGCTGGTTACGGCGCTCCTGACGCGAGCGTTGCTGCCGGCGCTCGGTCCGGACGCGCTCACGTGCCCGTTTGTTGTTCGAGCGCTTCTGCGTCCGTTCTGTGCGAGCCTCCTCGCGCGAGCGAGAACGCTGCGCCTCCGCCGGCTCGGGCCACAGGAAAAAGAGTCCAAGCACAGTTAGGGTAAACAGCGTAACAATCGGGCGTCTCATACAGCACCTCGGCACGTGAGGAGTTACAGAATCACCAGATCCACCCTGTCTACCAAGATGGCCTGGCGTCAATGATTGTGAAGCCCTTTAATTTCATGCCATTCATCGTAACCTCTTATTTCGATCATTTTTGAGGCCCTGGCAGCCAAGGAGATGTCCGTGATGATGAACAGAGGTTCTGGAATTATGATTTATGAATTGGGATTTATGAGAAGCGGTTGGGTTCAGCTATGCCTATCGGTAAAGCCTGGTCTCCGTCGGCCTGATCTCTTCGATGGGAGGCACAGACTGCGCGACCGACCCTTCATAAATCCCAATTCATACATCATAATTCATACACGATAATTCCCACCCCGCCGGTGATCCTTTTTCTACAGGCCTGTCGCGTTTAGGATGTGAGGCAAATCACACCGTCGGCTTTGAGGAGAGCCGGCGATCAAGCTTCGAACCGAAGCTTTGGGTGACCAAGGAGGCATCCAGCAACGATCGCGCAGTTTGAGGAGGCTGCCCGATCGAACTCCGACGCCCGGTCCGCGGAGGCACAAGGACCGGGCGTCTTCTTTTT
>JBCDHV010000503.1:0-3383 GCA_038749615.1 Bacteroidota bacterium | reverse complement strand
TGCTCGACTTCGAAGCCGGCATTGTTTGTTTCCGTGTAGGTCGTCCAGTCGAGGATTGCGGTACCGGCATCCTCCGTGACGTTGAAGCTGCCGAATTCAACGGGAAGCACGCTGGTCGCCGGCACCGATTGGATCATCCGTGCGCTTACCCCAGAGACCAAGGTGCTCTGGACCGTGCCGGCGCGGCTCACGTTGTAGACGCCTGAGCCGTTCGTGACGACGAGCGTCCCGTTCGGTAGTTCGTAAACGCCGCGATAGCCGCCCAAGGCGGAATACGTGTAGCGCCCAACGAACGTCCCGGCCGACGTGTACTCCAGGATGCCTTCATCGCTGCCGCTAAAGTTGGCCACGAGAATGTTGCCGCTCGGAGTCTCATGGACCTGCTGCGGGAAGCCATTCACACTAACGAAATCGTCGAGGTAGGCACCATTGAGATCGAAGCGGTGAATGGCGTCGGAGTTAATGGCGGAGACCAGGATGTCGTTTGTGCGGATCAGGATGAACCAGGGGCTGTCCATGCCGCCGGCTGCGTTCGTCACGAAGTTAGCTTCCGTGACCCCGCCACTGCTGAACTTGGCGATGGCGTCCGCATTCGCCCCATCGGCCACCGAAGCAATAAACCCACCCTGGTGGGCAACCACACTCCGGGTGTTCTGCAGCACCGAAGTGTCTACCCCGCCGGCTGGTGCGAAATGACCGAGCGATTGGCCGTCAGCTTGGAATTGGATAATGCCATCGTCCAGCTGGTCGGCGACCATGACGCCCGTCCCGTAAGCATTCGCGATGGCATGCAGCGGGGTCGACAAATTGGTGGGATCGTCGATGAAGGCCAGGCTCTGGGGGGCTCCGGTGGTGGCCGACAGGATCATCACCCGGTCGTTCGTGCTCTCCGGAATCAGTAGCACGTCCGTCGATAGCCGCGTAAACGACAAGCTAGACGGCGGCATCTCGGGCGATGGGGGATGGGCGGTCCACTCGATGCCAGTGGCCTCCATCTCTTCAACCGAGATGGTCTGGCCGGCCAATGCGAGAGGGATAAAGACAAGAGCGAAGCAGAGCGCAAGCCGCATGGGAAACTCCAACGGGATGGGCCCAAGCCGGCAGGTAGAGCCAAGTGACCGGCTAAAGGGCGTTTGTAGCGTGGTGGCTCTCCAAACTACATCCCTGCATCTCGTCAATCCAACTAGTCCTCAAGTCGTTCGAAGGGAACGTCGAGCATACGCCCAGACGAGGTCGTGAAGCCGCTGATTTCGCCGGCGGCATCTCGCGTGAAGACGACCTCCGTGAGTGGAAACTGCCCGCGGAACAGGTCTTCGCCGAGCACCCGGAGGGGAAACGGATCGTACCGGCGGTGCCGCACGATGAGGCGGTTGTTTTCGAACTCGATGGTGAACCGGGCTTCGGCTTCGGGGCTGTAGTAGGTGCCGGCGTATGGGCTGAGATCCAACGTCCTCGGAGCCGGCTCGACACGGCGAAGTTGGGCGGTGCCCGTAGTACCGAGGTCGTACGTGATCGTCTCGCCGGCTGCCGAGAACGTGAACGATTGGCCCGGAGACAGTTCGAACTCCGTGTCACTGAGGGCGGTCAGTTCTCCAGACCGGCCCGTGTTCGTGCGATACGACAGGCCGCCGGCCTCGTTGGCCGTGAACGTGAACAGGCCCAAGCCCGAGCCGAAGTAGGAGCCGGCATACGCGTCCAGCTTTTCCGCGTCTACCCTGACGGGAGCCGGCTCTGGCGTCTCGGCTCCGGTTTCGGCCGTGCCGAAGAAGGCCTCGGCGGCTGTCAGCCCAATACGGCCCAGACTGAGCAAGCCCGTGTTGGCAAGCAGTACGAGGCCGGCGTCCAATTCGGGGTAGTACATCATCAGGGCGCGATACCCACCCGTTGCCCCGCCGTGGATGTAGCGCGTGCGGCCGAGGTGCTGGTCCCGCGTGATACCCAAGGCGTAGTTGAGCGTGTCGCCATTGGCCAAGACGCTCTTCTCGACGAGCTGCGGAATGACCTCAGGGCCACCCAACTCGCCGGTGGCGTAGTTGCGCATCCAGTGGGCTAGATCATCGACCGTTGTGTACACATCCGTGGCTCCGTAGTAATCGTACGCCTCGAAGTCCTCTCGGTAGGTGCCGCGTTCGGTGAGCGTGTAGCTGAAGGCCGCATCTGGGATGACTTCACCCGGTTCGCGCTCGATGGTGGTGCTCGTCATCTCCAAGGGAGCGAACACGTTGTCGTCCATCCAATCCGGGTACGGCTGGTCCGTGATGCGCTCGGCAATTTCGGTGAGGAGGACGTAGGCGGTGCTGTTGTACAGGTGCCGCGTGCCAGGCTCGAACTGGAGCGCCGTCTGGTTTCGCACGGCATCGATGGCGTCCCGGCGGGTCAGGATGTCCCCCGTAGCCTGCCGGCCGTCGAGCGCGAGCACCCCGTACGCTTCCCGGTAGCCGCTCGTGTGATTCAGTAGATGCCGCAGCGTGACCGTCGGCCCGAAATCAGGCAGTTCCGGCATGTAGGCGCGGACATCGCCGTCGAGATCCAGGGTATCATTGACCGCCTTCATGGCGAAGAAGATGCCGGCAAACTGCTTCGACACCGATCCGATGTTGAACACCGTCTCACGGGTGATCGGCACGCCATGCGTGAGATCGGCCATGCCGTACGCGTCCACGAAGTCGACCTCGCCGCCGCGGATGATGGCGAGAACCCCACCGGGCCGGTCGTCCCCGTCGTGCGGCGCCATGAGCTGCCGGACGATGCCGGCGGGTTCGGTCGCAATCGGTTCCACGCGCCGGATTAGGATCTCGAACGGACCCTGCTGCCCTTCAAACGGCGCAACGTCGATCTCGTACGTACCGGCTGCCTGCGTCTCGAACGTAAACGCATCCGCGCCCCGGCCCGTCACGTCGAACCGCCCGACTTGCTCACCCGCTGGATCGTTGACCGTGATCACGACATCGACCCCAATCTGGTCGACTTCGCCGTACACAAATTGCCCCGTCTCCAGGTCCAGGGCGTACGAAACACTGGCTTCAGAGGACAGCGAGCCGGCAACAGGAACGCCAGACGTCAGGGTAGCAGCCGGCTGGGCAAGCAGAGACAAGGGAAGCGCGAGCATCGCGCCAAGAATGAAGAGCCGAAACATGAGGTGGTGGTGAGTCTGTGGTGGGGAGACACCACGATACGCACTAGCCTGCACGGGATCCTGCAAGTCAGAACACCGCGAGGGCCGCTCCTCGTTTCGGAGGCTTCGGCTATTCTGCCGAGGCGAGCGACAACCGAACGCGCGTCTGATCCCAGGTGACCCGTAGATCCGCGCCGGCCTCCGTGTCTTCAAAGTCGATGGTGTGCCGCTCGGTGATCTCCGGCATCGGTTCCACGGCTGCTTCTAC
>JBCDHV010000502.1:0-3385 GCA_038749615.1 Bacteroidota bacterium | reverse complement strand
GGCGTCAGGAAACCCGTCGAGCAAAAGCCCCACCTCGGTGAAGTCGGGATACATCCGCGCCGTTCGCAGCGAGTCGAGCCCGGGATGATCAGCATGTGGGCCGAAGTGCGCCCACACGTCTGATTTGTACTGCGAGTCCATAGGCGTCGCATACGAAGACGACAGCCACAGTCCGATGCTGACGAGTTCAGCCCCGGGATGCACCCGCGCCTCTACGGGAATGCCGTTGGGCGATTCTTGGGCGTGCGCAGCCGACGTGCACAACAGGGAGACGAGCAATAAGGCACGGTAGAGCATGGTGGTTGGGAATCGTTATCTCCAAAAGAAGGTGTCTACTGGAGATCGATCTGGCTGGCCTTTAGCATCGTGAATACCAAACGCTCTGAGCAGGGCGATTAGTGCCATCTGATCTAGATTCTCCAGGCTTAACAGCGGAGAGACTGGTAGGAGTAATCAGCAGATCATGATCGTTGGAAAGATGTCTGCGGAAGGTTCATCTTACCACTCTGCCCTTCGAACTGCCATGCCTTTGCCCTACCGCTCAGCGTGTCCCAAAGACCATTGGGAGTGTACTGGACATGGCATGTCGCGGACATGCCATGTCCAGTACATCGACGCGGCCGAACTGCGGCTCAAGCCGTGTTAGATAGCAAACCCAGTTGGCTCGGAGGCTAATCCAAGCTGAAGTAGTCGCCAGACTGATAGCTCCCCGTTTCCTGCCGGCGGCGCTGCATCAGCACGTCGTTGAGCAAGGAGGAGGCCCCAAAGCGGAAGCGGTCGGGGTGCAGCCAGGCGTCGCCGAGGGTTTCTTTGACGAGCGAGAGGTATTGCCACGCCAGTTTGGCCGTGCGAATCCCACCCGCCGGCTTCATGCCGATGACCTTGCCCGTTTCGATGTGGTAGTCCCGAATCGCTTCGAGCATCACGAGGGTGACGGGAAGCGTAGCGGCCGGCTGGATCTTGCCGGTCGAGGTCTTGATAAAGTCTCCGCCGGCATCCATGGCGATCCGGGACGCCCGGCGGACGTTGTCGTAGGTCTGCAATTCGCCCGTTTCGAGGATCACTTTCAGGTGGGCCTCGCCGCATGCGCGCTTCACGGCAACGATCTCGTCGTGCACCACCTCGTACTGGCCGGCGAGAAAGGCTCCCCGGTTGATGACCATGTCGATCTCATCTGCGCCGGCAGCCACGGTGTCTTCCACCTCTCGGAGCCGCAAGTCCAGCGGCGACTGCCCGCTTGGGAAACTCGTCGCGACGGCCGCGATGTGAATCCCGCTATCCCCCAAAGCCTCCGCGGCTGTGGGGACCATGTTCGGATACACGCAGACGGCGGCCACCTGGGGCGCACCCGGTGCCGGATGCATGGCCTTCTGGCACATCATGCGCACCTTGCCCGGCGTGTCCATGCCTTCGAGCGTCGTCAGGTCGCACATCGTGATGATGAGATCGAGGGCTTGCTGCTTGGCTTCGCGTTTTATGCTCCGCTTCGAGAGCGCCTTCGCACGGGCCTCGATGCCGACTTGGTCGATGGAGGGGACGGCGGGGAGTTGGTAGGGCATGGGTGGGTGCGGTAGTGTCAGACCAGGATGAGGGTGGAATTATGATTTACGAATTGGGATTTATGAGGATTGGAATGGTTGTGCCAGGACATGGACGCAAACGCCGCAACACGGCTGGGAGAGAAGCTTCGACAGCGATCAAGCTCTCCGCCCCGATCTAGCTGAACCCGACCGCTCCTCATAAATCATCATTCCCAAATCATAAATAAACGGGACGCTCCCATACTTGGAAGCGTCCCGTTGGATTCTACGAATACCTGAAGCCTGCGAATCAGACACCGACGGGTTCGCCGGTGGCTTCGCCGTCGCCGGCTGCCGCTGCGGCAGTTTCGGCTTCGAGCTCGGCCAGCTCGGACTTCGAGCCGACGATGACTTTGCGGTAGTCGCGGACACCAGTACCGGCCGGGACGAGGTGGCCGACGATAACGTTCTCTTTGAGTCCGTACAGTTCGTCGGTTTGGGCCTCAATGGCGGCGTTGGTCAGCACCTTGGTCGTTTCCTGGAAGGACGCGGCCGAGATGAAGCTGTCCGTCGAGAGGGCTGCACGCGTGATGCCTAGCAGCACTGGCTCGGCGACGGCCGGCTGGGCCGGACGCACTTCGATGCCTGGCAGATCACGGCGCTTCATCTCCGAGTTCACTTCGCGGAGCTGACGGCGGTTGACGATGTCGCCCACCCGGACGCGGTCCGCGGCACCAGAGTCGAGAATGACGAAGCTGTCGTACAGATCGTCGTTCGTGCGCTCCAGCGTGAACCGGTCGATCAAGCTATCTTCGAGGAACTCGGTGTCGCCTGGATCGGTGATCCGCACCTTCTGCATCATCTGGCGAACAATCACCTCGATGTGCTTGTCGTTGATCGTCACCCCCTGAAGGCGGTAGACCTCCTGGATCTCGTTGACGAGGTAGGACTGCACGGCGAACGCACCTTTGATGCTGAGGATGTCCGGCGGCGAAATCTGACCATCGGAGAGCGGCTCGCCGGCACGGACGAAGTCGTTCTCGTAGACCAAGAGATACTTCGACAGCGGGACGAGGTAGGTCCGCTCGTCGATGCCGTCGCGGCTGCGGATGATGATTTCCTGCGCACCGCGTTTCCGGCCGCCGAAGAACACCTCGCCGTCGATCTCGCTCACCACAGCGGGGTCACTGGGAAGGCGAGCTTCGAAGAGCTCGATCACACGCGGCAGACCACCGGTGATGTCGCGCGTCTTCGCAGACTGACGCGGCATCTTGGCGAGGATCTGTCCAGCAGCCACGTTCGAGCCGTTCTCGACCTGAATCCGTGCCCGCACCGGAAGTGTGTACTCCCGAGGCTTGTCGGCACCGGTCTCGATGAGGAGGGCCGGCGTGACGTTGCGGTCCCGCGTTTCGATGATGACCTTCTCGCGGTAGCCCGTCTGTTCGTCGGCCTCCTCGCGGTAGGTGCTGCCATCGACGAGGTCCTGGTACTGGACCGTACCCGTAACCTCGGAGATGATGACCGAGTTGTAGGGGTCCCATGTCGCTAGCACATCGCCTTTCTCGACGGTGCCGCCTTCGGTGATCATCAACTCGGCACCGTACGGCACCGCGTAGGAGATGAGCTGCCGGCCTTCGCTGTCCACCACGCGGGCTTCACCCGAGCGGCCAATGACGATGGTCTTGGTCTCGTCATCGCTTTCGAAGTCGACCGTCCGAAGGTTGTCGAACTCGATCTTGCCGGCGAACTTCGTCTGGATCGTGCTCTCGGCAGCAATCCGGCTGGCAGCTCCACCGATGTGGAAGGTCCGAAGCGTCAGCTGCGTACCCGGCTCACCAATCGACTGTGCCGCGATGATCCCGACG
>JBCDHV010000501.1:0-3393 GCA_038749615.1 Bacteroidota bacterium | reverse complement strand
GGCCAAGGCGAGCGCGTCTTGGGCTGGTTTGAACATGGCACGCAAGCGGCCGGGCAGGATCGTGCCGGTCTTACCGGGTGGCGGCGGTATTTCTTCGATGATCACCTTGCCGGAGATGGAGCGCTCAGGAAGGCTAGAGCCCGTGGTGTAGGTCGATTCGAGCAGCGTGGCCACGATCTCACCGTCTGAGTTGAGCGCGAACCCAGGCAAGGCCCACTGGTAGACGCTGTTCGGTTGGTGAATGACCTCGAAAATGAGCTTCCGCTCGTCGCGGTCGAGCCGGGCGGAGGTGACCTCCAGGTCCCCGCTGGCTGGCGGCTCAAGGCCATCCTCAGAGTTGATCAGGTCGGCTTCGAGGCTATCCAGCAGAGCTTCGAACTGGACGAAGAACTCGATCTCGACCGTCGTTTGGAGCGGGACGTCCGTTGAGCCCGTCGGTATGCTGATGTCTGTAGCCGCGAAGCCAAACAGCGCGGTCTGATCCTGTGCCTGCGCGGACAGGACCATGGATAGTCCGAGCAAGGTGGCGAGTAAGCAACGTTTCATGAGAGTAGGGTGCTTGTGGGGTGATGGTGGTCTACCTACAGATACGGAAAACCGCCCGGATCTGGATCACGGCATTGTTGTCACCGCGATAGCCAGCCCGGCTATCGGCCACGTATCCGCCCACTCGGCCGTCATTGGAAGCCAGACGCGCTCAAACCGTGGCGAAACGACGGAGGCATCCGGCACGAACGTAAGCCGGCCACGATGGAGCGCGGTTAGCCGCCCGCCGGCTGTTTCCACGCGCGGAGGGGTCCGACCCTCCGAGGGGTCCGACCCCCACTCGCCGATGACGCGGCTGGACGCCCCGAGGAGCTCGGGGGTATCGAGCGCAATCGCTTCGTCCAGCGTCTGCGGGCCCCAGTGCGCCAGAAACTGACCGTCGCCGGCGTTCCAGAGTCCGTGCGCACCGTACGCGTGGCCGGATGCCCCGGCGAGCCGACTTGCCCAGAGTGCGAAGAGCTGATCCTCGGCGTGAAAGTGGCTGCGAATGCCCTCGTACCAGGGTTCGAGGTTGATAAACGGGACTGGTGCTGTGTTTTGCGGCAACGTCCACAGCCGGCGTCTCGCCGACTCCATGTGGCCTGTCTGTGCGGTCTCAGCAGCGAGGTATTCCGGATGCAACACCGTCTCCCGGCCGAGCCGTCGCGTTGTGGTGTGCACGATGAGCGGGCGCTCCGTCATCGTCCGTAGTCGGGCCAGCACGGCTGACCACTGCCGAATGCGTTCGTCCAGTTTTCCCTGGCCGCTGAGACGTTTCCAGACGCCGTGGACTTGGCGTGCAAAGGTCAGCATTAGGTCGATAGACGGCAGCCGGCGGGTCAGCAACTGCGACCGGGCCAGGTCACCCGTGTCGAGATCGGGCCACACCTTGCCGGCTTCGCCAATCCAAAGGTCCAACTCGCCTGTGAGGCAGTAGACCGGATCGAGATCATCGAACGCCTCAACGAGCCGGCTCCACCACTCGATAAAGAACTCGGTCCCCATCCAGTCGATTTGATGCCCCCACCCACCGTAGACGACGGGCCGAAGCCCAGCCTCCTGGAGGGTTTCGAGCCGGATTCGGGCGAGGTCGAGGTAGGCTGGGTTGATTGAGCCATCGGGTGTCCAGGCAGCGCCGGCCTCACTTGCGGCGCTCGGATGTGCCGGCCCCACCTCCGGCGGAATCCCCGCGACCAGTTGTACGGCATCAAATCCCTCGCCGGCTCGCTGGCGTGCCAACGCCTCAAACGTCTCCGCCGGCATCCGCGCGGTCAGCCCGTACCACCAGGTATCGGCTAGCGTCCAGGTGCGGGTGGGCGGTTGGGTGGTTGAGGGGGGGGGTGGGATGGTGCCGGGACGTTTGGGAGTCGAGAAGGTCTTGCTCAGGGTACGGTGTTGACGTGTGGCCGATCAGAGGGCAAGCGATACCGAGCGTCCCTTTAGACCATCAAACTAACTCGACCAGCACGGCTCCTTTTGTGACGGCATCGCCTGGGGACGTGTGGAGGGAGGCAACAGTGCCGGCGGCGGGGGCTTTGAGTTCGTTTTCCATCTTCATCGCTTCCAGTACGAGGAGGCCCTGGCCTTCCTGTACCTCCTCGCCTTCCTCGACGAGTAGCCGGAGCACGAGGCCGGGCATCGGTGCGCGGACCTCTTTGTCGGCCAGGCTCGACGCGTCGGCAATGCCGAATTTGTCGAGCAGAAGCGCCGCCTCGTCTTTGACGCGGACCATCCGTGTGGTGGTGGGCGTCGTGATTTCGAGCCGGCCGTCGGGTTGGCGCTCGGCGACGAGGGTCGTGCTGGTGCCATCGAGCAGAAGCGAGTAGGCGTTGTCTCCCAACGGCTGAAAGCTGAACGCGACCTCGCGCCCATCTACCGTCAACGTATCGCCTTCGAGCACGATGTCGAACGTTCGCTCGCCGACCGTAGCTTGAAAAGAGGGCATGATGTGGGATCTGTAAGTGAGAATGCCGGATTTTCGACAGGGTTGAAGCAGTCTACTTCATGCACCCCAAATCATACGCATAATTCCTGATGACGCCTCGTCTCCTCTTGTCTGCCTACGCCTCGGGGGCCTTTCCGATGGCAGATCCTGAGGAAGGCGGTACGGTGTATTGGTACGCCCCGGATCCGCGCGCCATCTTACCGATCGATGATTTCCACATCCCGAAGACGCTGCGGCGGACGGTCCGCCGTGCGCCCTTCGATGTGAAGATCAATCAGAGTTTCGAAGCGGTGATGCGGGCCTGTGCCGAGCCGGGCCCAGGGCGTGAGACGACGTGGATCTCGGAGGAGTTGATCGAAGCGTACGTAGGCTTGCATCGGCACGGGTTTGCGCACAGCGTCGAGTGCTGGGAGGCCGGCCGGCTCGTAGGGGGCCTATACGGGGTGGCGTTGCGAGGCGCGTTCTTCGGAGAGTCGATGTTTCACCGAGTGACCGATGCGTCCAAAGTGGCGCTGGTGCACCTCGTCGAGCGGCTGCGGGCCGGCGGCTTTGTCCTGCACGATGTCCAATTCACGACGCCGCACTTGGCGCGCTTCGGCGCGATCGAAATTCCCAAGCTGGCCTACGAAGACCGTCTCGCCGCTGCCCTGGAGGTGGAAGCGGTTTTTTGACGGCTATTTGGTTAGGTGGTTGGGTGGGACGTTCGCTTCGCGAACTGCGGGTACCTACGTTTCGTAGAAGAAAAATCCACCCAACCGAAGACGACCCAACTGCCCAACGAACATGAACCAACCCATCAGACGGATCGGCGTGTATACCAGTGGCGGGGACGCGCCGGGAATGAATGCGTGCGTGCGGGCCGTGGTGCGGACGGCGACGTCCAAGGACCTCGAAGTCTTTGGGGTTCGGCGTGGGTATTCCGG
>JBCDHV010000500.1:0-3394 GCA_038749615.1 Bacteroidota bacterium | reverse complement strand
GGCGGGTTGATCGTGGAGTCGTTCCGCGGTGCAATCGGTAGGGGCCGGCTAGGGTTCCAGCCGGTCGGCTCACGGCTTCCGCTCACCGCATCCGCCGAAACGCGCTGCCTGCTCCGGCGTTCAGCCCCTCCTTCCTCTCTCAGATACCCGCCCATCTACCGACTCACGACGCGTGCTTACCGTTCAGGATCTCACCAAAACCTACACCAGCGGATCGAGAACCTTGACGGTGCTCGATGGCGTCAGCTTCGAGGTTGAAGCCGGCGACATCTGCGCGATCGTTGGTCCCTCTGGCAGTGGAAAAACGACCCTTCTAGGCCTGTGTGCCGGGCTCGACAAGCCGTCCGCCGGCTCCGTGACACTCGCCGGCATCCGGCTCGATACCCTGAGCGAGGACGAGCGGGCCGCCGTGCGCAACGAACACGTCGGCTTCGTCTTCCAGAACTTCCAGCTGATCCCCACGCTGACGGCGCTCGAAAACGTCATGGTGCCCCTGGAGCTCCGCGGCGGCAGCCCCCCTCGCGCCGAAGCGGCCGACTTGCTCGCCCGGGTCGGCCTCGGCGACCGGACCGGGCACTACCCGACCCAACTCTCCGGCGGTGAGCAGCAGCGCGTCGCGCTCGCCCGGGCCTTCATCAACCGCCCGGCTATCCTGTTTGCCGACGAGCCAACGGGCAACCTCGACGACGAGACGGGCCAAGCCGTCGAATCCCTCCTGTTCGACCTGAACCGGGAGGCCGGCACCACCCTGGTCCTCGTCACCCACGATCTCGAACTCGCCGCCAAGACCGGCCGCACCATCCGGCTCAAAGGCGGCCGCGTCGTGGAGAGCGTCGGCTTCGCTTCCGCGTAGGACGTGATTCGTAGATGTGTGGTCCGTAGTGCGTAGTACGCATCCACACACCACAGCCACGAACCACGACAACAGACCACCCAACCACACACCACGCACCACAAAAATGAGTTTTCTCCTCCGAATGGCGTGGCGGGATAGCCGGACGAGCCGGCGCCGGCTGTTGTTGTACGTGTCGGCGATGACGCTCGGCGTGGCGGCGCTCGTGGCGATTGGGTCGTTCCGGCAGAATTTGCGGGACGCCGTGGACGGCCAGGCCAAAACAATCCTGGGCGCCGACCTCCAGTTCGAACAGCGGCAGCCCTTCTCGGACCGGACGGAAGCGCTCATCGACTCCCTGGGCGGCGAACAAGCCGGCGAGGTACAGTTTGCCAGCATGGTGTTCTTCCCGACCACCGGCGACACGCGGCTGGCCCAGGTGCGCGCCATCGACGGACCCTTTCCGTTCTATGGCCAACTCGAAACCACGCCGCAAGCCGCTGCCGACGCCTATGCCCGGGCCGGCGACGTGCTCGTCGATCAATCCTTGCTGAGCCAGTTCGGCATTGCACCGGGCGATTCGGTTCAGATCGGGCGCAACCGGTATCGGATTGCCGGCGGGTTGGATCAACTGCCGGGTGAAGCGGCTTCGGCTGGGCTTGTAACCGGCCCACGCGTGCTGGTGCCGGCCGACGTGCTGGACCAGAGCTTGCTCAACACGGGCAGCCGCGTCACCTACGTCCGCCGCTTCCGGTTCTTCGACAACCCGGACCTGGAATCGTTCAGAGCCCGCTACGAGGGCTTCTTCGAGAGCGAGCGGCTTCGCATGAGCACGCCGCGCGATACGGAACAGGGCGTCGGGCGGGCGCTCGACAATCTGTACCGATTCCTGAGCCTGACCGGCTTCATCGCGCTGCTCCTGGGTGCAATCGGCGTGGCGAGTGCCGTTCACGTCTACGTCCGGCAGAAACGGGACACCGTCGCCACGCTGCGCTGCATTGGCGCGAGTACGCGGCAAGCGTTTGGGGTCTACCTGATTCAAGCGGCCGGCATCGGCGTCGTGGGGGCCGTCATGGGCGCGTTAGTCGGCCTCTTGATCCAACAGGTCCTCCCCATCATCCTCGGCGATTTCCTCCCAGTGGATGTCGAGGTTGCCCCAGACATCCCGAGCATTGCGCAAGGCATGGCCGTCGGGATGATCGTCACGCTGCTCTTTGCGTTGCTGCCATTGCTCTCGATCCGGAAGATCTCACCGCTGCGTGCGTTGCGCGCGAGCGTGAGTAACGAAGACGGCAAGGATCCACTGCGGTTCGTGATTTACGGGCTCATCGGGGCCGGCTTGGTTGGGTTTGCGGTCTGGTTGACAGGCGACTGGGTGACTGGCTTCTGGTTCGCCGCCGGCTTGGTCGCCGTGTTTGGGCTCCTCGCCGGCACAGCCTACGTCTTGATGTGGGCGCTTCGGCGGGTTCCTCTCGGAGGCCTCCCCTACGTCTGGCGGCAGGGCCTCGCCAACCTGTACCGCCCGAACAACCAGACGCGCGTTCTCGTCCTCTCGCTCGGGCTCGGCACATTTTTGTTGATGACGCTCTACCTGACCCAGCGCGCGCTGATCGGGCAGGTGGAATTTGCCGGCATCCAGAGCCAAGCGAACACGATCCTGTTCGACATCCAGCCGACGCAGGTCGAAGGCGTCACCAATATCATCGAAGAGCAGGGCCTGCCGCTGTTCGAACGCACGCCCGTCGTGACGATGCGGCTACAGCGCGTCAACGGCCGCAGCGTCGAAGCGCTCCGGGACGACTCGACCTACACCGGCGACCGCTGGCCGCTCTTCCGTGAGTATCGCTCGACCTACCGGGACAGCCTGACCGCAGCCGAGACCATCCTCGAAGGCGACTGGCACGGGAACGTCGCGTACGATCCGAGCCGGCCGGCGGAGATCAGCATCGAGCAAGACATCGCCTCAGACCTGGGCGTTGGCATCGGCGATGAGCTGACGTTCGATGTGCAGGGGCTACCGGTGCAAACCCGCATCACCAGCATCCGAGAAATCGACTGGCAGCGGTTGTCTTCCAACTTCTTCGTCATCTTCCAACCGGGCGTGCTCGAAGAAGCCCCGCAGTTTTTCATCGCCACCACGCGGGCCACGGGAGACGAAGCCGGCGGGCGACTGCAACAGGCCATCGTTCGGGCCTATCCCAACGTGAGCGTCATCGATCTCGACCTGATCCTTCAGACAGCCGAGCAAATCCTCGGGCGCGTCTCCTTCGTGGTTCAGTTCATGGCGCTCTTCAGCATCTTCACTGGCCTGCTCGTCTTGCTCAGCGCCGTCGCCATCAGCCGCTTCCAGCGCGTCCGAGAAAGCGTGTTGCTGCGGACGCTGGGCGCGTCCGGCGGGCAAGTCCGGCAAATCAACGGCGTCGAGTACCTCTTGCTCGGCATGCTCGCTACCCTCACGGGCCTCCTCCTCTCCATTGGAGGCGCATGGGCGCTGGCTCGGTTCACCTTCGACATTCCCTTCAGCCCTCCGTTGATGCCCATTCTCGTCGCGTTCGTTGGCGT
>JBCDHV010000499.1:0-3399 GCA_038749615.1 Bacteroidota bacterium | reverse complement strand
GCGCTCTCACTCGATCCCTTCGCCGGCTCGCCCTCCCACGTCGATGGCCAACGTGGAACGTTCACGGTAAACCCCACCGACAAAACCGGCACAGACTTTCGCGCCAAGGGCCGGCTCGTCTACACGCGCGAGCGCTACCTCCGCCATGCCGGCACGCACGAACCGTTCATCAAGGGCGGTGCCGGCAGTCCCGAAAACCTGCTCGCTTATGCCGATTTCGATGGCACGATGGACAATGGCGGCCCCGACGCCTTACCGGGCGACGGACTGCACCGCTACGGCCCACACGTGGACGACTGGACCGACGGCGACCCGCAGTGGAAAGCCGGCAAGGGAAAGGGCCTGATCGGTGGGCTCAACTACCTGGCTGCGCAGGACATCAACGCGATCTACCTGCTGCTCATGAACTGGCGCGGCGACGGGGACGATGTCTGGCCGTGGCCGGCTCCCCAGCAACAAGACCGCTTCGATGTCAGCAAGCTCGACCAATGGGAAATCGTATTTGCACACATGGATCAATTGGGGATCGCCCCGAACATGCTGGTCCAGGAAACCGAAAACGACACGCTCTTCGATGGCGGGTCGCTCGGCCGGCTGCGCAAGCTGTACTTCCGCGAGATGGTGGCCCGCTTTGGGCACCATCTGGGCGTGACGTGGAATCTCGGCGAGGAAAACAACAACAGCACAGCTGAGCGCATCGCCTTCGCCGAGTACATCGCCGCGCTCGATCCCTACGATCACCCCATCGTCGTTCACAACCATGTGCATCTCGTCCCTGAGACGTACGATCCGCTGTTGGGCGTCGAGCCATTCACGGGCCCGTCGTTTCAGTTGGCGAATCCCGGTAGCGTCCACAGTCGGACGATCCAGTACCTGGATCTCGCGGAAGCGAGCGGCCGGCCTTGGGTGGTCCCCATCGACGAAATCGGGCACTACTCGATTGGTGCGTCGCCCGACGGTGAGGGCAACAATCATGATGAAATCCGGCGCGACGTACTCTGGGGCAACCTGATGGCCGGCGGTGCAGGCGTCGAGTGGTACTTCGGGTACACCCGGCCTCACGCCGATCTCAACCTGGAAGACTGGCGCAGCCGGCACGACCTCTGGCGGCAAACGGCCACGGCCCTCAACTTCTTCCGCACCTACCTGCCCTTCGACGAGATGCAGCACCACGACGGACTCACCTGGCCCGACGAGGACTATGTGCTCGCCAAACCCGGGGAGGTGTACGCCGTGTATCTGCCAGCCGGCGGCACGACGGCCCTCGAAGTGAAGGACTACCCCAACCGCACCTTCAGTGTCCAGTGGTTCGATCCACGAAAAGGCAGTCCGCTGATGGCCGGCTCCATCTCGTTCGTTCAGGGCGGCTCGAATGCCGTCATGCTGGGCACCCCACCGTACGAGCCCAACGCCGACTGGGTGATCCTCGTCCGCGCCGTCGACCGATAAGACCGGCTCTCGCAACGACTGCGCCCCCCAAGCCACTGCCCGAATGACCCGATTTCCTTGCGCCGGCCTCATTCTGCTGCTCCTGGCCAGCGTCGCACACACCCAGCCCCATTTTCCCGGCAATTCCGAGCCTTGGCCTAAAGCGGAGCCCGAAGCACTAGGCTATTCCTCGGAGCAGCTTGCGGCAGCGCGTGCGAACATGACGACGGACGATGGAGCGCCGTTCGAGTACGTCCATGCCATCGTCATCAAAGACGGGCACGATATCTTCCACTACGGCGACCCATACGTCATGCCCAAGGGCATGCGGGCACAGAAGGACTGGGCCTCATGCGGTCGCTCGTTCATGACCACGCTCTACGGCATGGCGATGAAGGAGGAAGGGCATGGAGTCGAGTTTCTCGAGCAGCCCGTGCGGACCAGCTACAACAGCACCGTCGCCTGGGAAATGGACGAGCGGATTCTGAACAAGCACCTCCTCAGCTACACGGCGTGCAGTGATCCGCCTGGGGCCGAATGGACCTACGCCTGCAAGTACTTCGACATGTACCGCATCCTGCGCGACGTGGACGGGCGGAATCCGTCACACCGGCTGATGCGGCTTGCATCCATGATTGGTGCGCGGTGGGAGCCGAGTGAGTACTGGGGGCACGGCCACGAAGTCCCCTTCCTGAGCATTCGCGCATCGGCTGCCGAGGCGGCCCGTTGGGGGTATCTTTGGTTGCACCGAGGCCGTTGGAATGGCCATCAGATCCTCGATGAGGCCTTCGTGGACATCGCCCTTCAGCCGGTTCTAGGACCAGACGGTACCGCCGCCCATCACAGCGAAGGCTACCAGATCCACCTGAACACGGGCGGCATGTGGGGCGAGATCATTCCGCGCGATGCCTATGCTGCGTTTGGTGCCGGCGGGAAAATCATCTTCGTTGCCCCTAGCCTGGACTTGGTGATCGCGCTGGACACCGGCCCTCCTCCGTATGCCCGGCGGGATATTGACGGCTACATCGTACGCGATATCCGAAACCTGATCGAGCCCATCCTGGCTGCACGTCTCACGGAGTGAAGGCGGTCAGCTCGAATGCGGCCGGCTCACCGGCGGTCAGGTTGCCATTCTCTCCCACCGTCAGGAATTGCCCCTCCAGCCCTGCCGGCCCGATCCCGTCAGCATAGCGGATGGTCTGCTGCACGGTTATCGAAGGGCCGGTCTCCGTGCGCACCGCCAACTCGTGAACAACTGTCAACACGGACACACTTTTTGCAATAACGGATTCATTGGCTGCGGCTCCGAAGTCAATGATGTACGTAACGGCCCCCCGGTCCGTGCTGCCATCTGATGTGTAGTGTGTAAACCCGGCCCGTTGCTCCATGCGCCCGGCCTGAGCCAGATTCGCCGGCAGCCAGACTAGCGGCTCGTCGAACGAGATGTAGGAAGTCCCGCTTTTGAATTCGTGCCGGAGGTAAACGAGGCTTCCGTCTTGTGTGCGTTGCAGCACCATCGCCCCTCCAGCCGGATCGCCATGCCGGAAACTGGGCGCTCCATTGAGGACGGGGCCGGCTGACATGGCCGCCGTAAACGTACCCTCTCTCTGTGGTGCCGCGTACGTCCATGCCTGTGTGTCAGCAAGCGGGAAGAGGTCAGCGCTGGTGACGGCCCGTTGCGTTGTACCGCATCCTGAGGTGGCCAGCATGAACGCCGCCAGCAGCGGCCTAATCCGCCAGCGGGATACAGTCCTCGAAGCTGAGGTTCGGCGAGAGCGTTGCGACATGGCGTCAAGCGTTGTCTTGTGATTTCCAGCGTGCGCGCCAGCGATGCGCCTTTTCGGTCAATTGCAGGCCGGCGGCCGGCTCAATGGCAAGATATCCCTCCTGGTACAGCCAATCGATCAAGTCGTCGACGCGGTGTGCGTCTACCTCCTCCGGCAGCTCGTCGCTATCGAGCCAGCCGCTCCG
>JBCDHV010000498.1:0-3405 GCA_038749615.1 Bacteroidota bacterium | reverse complement strand
GGAATGGCCCGAGGCTCCGCTGCTCCTGGACATCGAGGTCGCCTACGTGTTCGATGTGCGGCGCAACGGCCGGCGCTTCGTCGAGACGATTCCCTTCGATTACACGAGCCGGCAAGTTCAAACCGCTGCCGGCTGGGCCATTGAGGTGGACCTGACGAACGATGCGCGGACGATCTTTGCGCGTGATCTGTTCGTCGACGGATCGGACGTCGTGTTCAACCGGATCGAAGCCCGAGCATTCGTCGCGTTTGCAGACTGGGTCTCGCCCATCGGGTCGTTCGATCCCGAAATTCTGGTCGAGCCCGGGACGTTTAGCAACGTCGAGGATGGCTTCGGCTTCGTCGGGGCCGGCTACCAGCGCGTGCTGCCCTGGTCTCCTAGCGATGAGGCGCTGGAAGCGGTTGGGTTCGGCAGAACGGACGAGGACGGATGAAGTGTTGGGTGATCGTACTGGCGGTGCTGCTGCTTCCAGTGACGGCGGCTGCACAAACGCCGCGACTGGATTTGCGGTTTGCCACGGAGTCGGTAGAAGCAGGCCGGTTGAAACACGCCGAGACCTTGCTGCGCGGCGTCGCACGCGAGGGGACGCCGGCGGAGCGGGCGGTCGCCTACGCCCGGCTGGCCGAACTGTACGCAACCGGCCCGATCGAGCACCACGGCCGCGCGCGGCGAGCCATTCAGCGGGCCGTTGACTTGATGCCGGACAGCACGAGCTACAAGGTCCAGCAGCTCGAGCTGTGGCAAGCTATCGGGTCGGACCCGCCTTGGATCAGCGTTCCGATGAGCCGAAAAGCTCGCCGGGAAGGACTTGCCCGCCGCATTCTTGACCAAGATCCGCGAAATGCGATGGCCCTAGAAGAACTGGGGTCCGGCAAGTTCTTCGACTTTCGCGTCCAGTTCAGTGCCGTCTCGTTCGTCACCGGCACCCTAGGGGATGCCCTCCTGACCGCAGCTGACACGTCGTTTACCTTCCCTCCTCTGGACCCTTCTGCGCCTGCGGTGCTGCGTGAGGGCCGCTACGCGTTCAAGCCACTGCGCGATGCCCTGGTTCAGCGAGCCGGCGTCTATCCGATCAGCAAACAAGGCGCGGCCACCCAGGCGTTCGATCAAGCCGAATCGTTTTTCAGGCGGCAGGTCGAATCCGCTCCCGACAGCCCAGTCCCCTACCGCTACCTGGCCCGGATCTACCTCATGCTAGGGCACACGTCCGGCGTACGCGCTGTAGCCGAGCAATTCGTCCGGGAGCGCCCCGACCTCACCGAGGCGCACCTGCTCGCCGGCTTGGCCCGCCACCGCGATGGGGACCCGTCCGCTGCCGAGGCAGCCTTCGACACGGCCCTGGACCTGATGACCGAAGACGAGCGCTCCGAATACGTCGTCGACACCTCAGACCCCCGCTTGCTCACGGATGCCGACGAGCGCCAACTCGAGCGCCTGAGCCGCATCGTCTATGCCGACCTACTCCTGGAAAACCGCGATGTCCCCTATCCCGGCCACGAGAGCGAGCGGGGCGAAGTGTACCTGCGTTACGGCGAGCCCGTCGCCTACGTGCAGACCAGCACTCCAGAAGACCGCATCGAGGTCTGGGATTACGGCGATCTCAACTTCGTCTTCCACGACCCGGGCAAGACCGGTCACTACGTGCTCTACAGCCCACCAGCCGGCGGCAACCCCCAACTCGATTTCGTGCTCCGTGCCCGTACCGCGTTCCGGGACCGCCCGGAGCGGTTCGAGTACGAGCCGACAGGCACACGCGTCTCGTTTCCCTTCCTGACGTATGCGTTCCAGGACGGCGACGGACAAAACGAACTCGTGGCTGCACTCGGCATCCCAACGGCCAGCACGGCCGGTGCCGATGCCGACCTCCAGACAGGCGCGTTCATTCTTGACGCCGAAACCGACCTCGTCCGCGCCGAGCGCCGGCACGCATGGTCGACGCTGGACGAACGCATCTTGGTAGACGCTACGGTCCCGCTGATCGTGGACGCGTTCGAACTCAGCGTCGATCAGCCAGAGCCAACTGTGGCCGTCGAGTTTGACTCGGGTGCCGGCGAATACCTCGGCTTCGAGCGCACGATCCGGACCCTACCTGAAGCTGCCGATGGCCTGAGCCTGAGCGATTTGATGCCCGCGTATTCCATAGACTACGGCGACGAGGCGCCACTGGGGCGAGTCCTGCGCGCCGGCCACATCATCCAGCCGGCTCCTTGGCTGCGCTTCGAGGCCGGTGAGCCGCTCCGGTTGTACGCCGAGGCGTACGGCTTGACCGGCCGGTACGAGGTCGAAGCCCGGCTGTCGCCACGTGGCCAAGACGCTGCCGAACCCGTCTCGGTGAGCTTCAACGGATCGAGCGTGCGCGCCACCGAGCCGTTCGCCCTCGAATTAGACACCTCGACCCTCCCAGCCGGCACGTACCGCCTCACGTTCACCATCCGAGATCTTCGCTCCGATCAGGTGGCTGAACAGCGGCTTACCGTCCGGCTGCGGTAGCAGGGTTGTGACCCGCTCGCGGCAGGGGTGGGAGGCCGCTTTGCGTGCATCGTTCTAGCGCTCGGGGTGATGACCGCTCCGCGGTGACGGGTAGCCTGAACGGTCTGCTGAGCTGGAAGGCAAGTCTTCACCCTGAGGGGCTAGAACCCACCCCGCGTGTGCGGACATGAATGCCCTCCCCGAATGGGTCTTCACCCCGAGCGCCTGCTCTCTCTCTGCGAATGCAGCAACCGAGGCCGGCCGCGAGTGGGTCTTCACCCTGAGCGCCCTGAACTCTCTCTGCGAATGCAGCAACCAAGGCCGACCGCGAGTGGGTCTTCACCCTGAGCGCCCCAAACTCCCTCCGTGTATGCGGCATCCACCAACCGCCGCGAACGGGTCTTCACCCCGAGCGCCTGATCCTTCTCTGCGAATGCGGCAACCGAGGCCGGCCGCGAGCGGGTCTTCACAGGTCCCTAAAATTGGAAGCGGTTTCCGGGATTCTTTTCACCTCTTCTCAACCCCTGACGGCGAACTCCACCAGGCATACTCGTACAAGGAAGCCGCCCAAATCCGGGCTTTTTAGACACCCTCAGAAGCCTCGCTTCTGATCAAAAATTGTACGATGGTTTACAAACGAATCCTCGTCGCTCTCGCAGGCAGAGAGAACGAGGGCCCTGTAATCCACGAGGCCGTGCGACTGGCCGACGCCCTAGGGGCTGAACTCAGGGCAACTCACGTGAATGCACCGAAGGCGGGCAAGCCGTCCATGAAAATGGATACGCCCCCGCTGACGACTGAAGAGGACATCCGGAATCAGTTCCGCAGGGCCGGCTTCGACGCACTCGCCGATGAGATCGATGTCCTCATTCTTTCGGGCTATCCTATGGCGAAGGAGATTGCACGAGCGAGCGTGGAATGTGACCTACTCGTCGT
>JBCDHV010000497.1:0-3408 GCA_038749615.1 Bacteroidota bacterium | reverse complement strand
GCGCGTCTGTGGGCCGCAGCCCTAGCGACTTCGCGAACCGCCCAACCAGCATCTCAGGCGTCATGCCTTGCTCGCGCAAGGAGCGCAGCGTGAGCCCACCATCGCGCTTCGAAATCTTCTCGCCGGCCTCGTTGAGCACGAGCGGCACGTGCGCGTAAGACGGAGGCGTCCCGCCCAGGGCTCGGATCAGTTGAACCTGCCGCGCCGTCGAGCCGAGTAAATCAGCTCCTCGCACCACCTCGGTCACACCCATCGCCAGATCGTCGACCACGACGGCCAGTTGATAGGCATACAGCCCATCGCGCCGGCGCAGCACGAAGTCCCCCACCGTCTCATCGACGCGCTCTGTAATCTGGCCCTGAACCCGGTCGATAAACGTCACGGGTGCGTCGTCTACAACGAACCGAAGGGCAGCGTCTGAGATCGATGCATCGAACCAGTCTGCGTCCAGATGCGCCGGCCGCCAACGCCTAGGGTACGGGGGCAACCCCGAGTGGCCGTGTGGCGCCCTGGCTAACTCCTGCAAATCTTTTCGAGAGCGCCGGCACGGAAACAGCCGGCCGGCATCGGCCAGCCTCCGCAGGGCGGCCTCGTAATATGCATACCGGCCAGACTGCACGTAGGGCGCATGAGGACCGCCGATGTCCGGCCCTTCGTCCCAATCGAGCCCGAGCCACTGCAAGTCCTCTATCGCGGCCTCAGCGGCTCCCGGCTCCATCCGAGGCGGATCGAGATCTTCCAAGCGCCACAAAAACCGTCCGCCGGCCCGGCGCACCGACAGCCAGGCTACGAGCGCGGTTCGGGCATTTCCGACGTGCAACCACCCGCTCGGCGTTGGTGCATACCGCCCGATCACGTCTACTTTTCCATCCATCCAGACCCCTTGTAGGCTGCTTTGATGTTCAGTTTGGAGCGAGCGAGAGCGCGTTGGGAATGGATGTGCTCATGACGTTGGAGGTGCGTATCGGGGGTACGGGCCGAGAACGCAGGGACACAGACGCCCCAACGAGCCGAGCGCAGCCCAAAATCAACCATCCAAAACAGCCTCTTAGATGTCTCCGAGTTGGGGCCGAATCAGCAGCTCTTCGATCACGGTGCGATCACTGAGCCGGTACGTGTCGAGGACGGTCTGCGCGATGTCTTCCGCCGGCATGAAGCGCGCTTCGGGCAGATCGACGCCCTCCCAACTCGGTGTGAGGGTGGCACCGGGCAAGAGCGTGGTCACGCGTAGGCCGGCGTCTTTGGTCTCTTCCCGCACGACGCGCGCCAACCCCAGCAGGCCGTGCTTGGCCGCACAGTAGGCTGCCCCACCGGCATAGGCCCGGATTGAGGCGACGGAGCCCATGAAAAACAAGTGGCCGGATTCACGTTCGGTCATCGCCGGCAAGAATGCTTTCGTGACGAGAAAGGCGCTCGTGAGGTTGACCTCGACTTGCCACCGGAACGTCTCGGCTTCCGTTTCGGCAATGGCTCCTGGCGTGAACGCACCGGCATTGTTGACGAGCACGTCAGGCGCACCACCCCAGTCGAGCACGCGAGCAGCCATCTCAGCAACCGCAGCCTCGTCGGTGACATCACAAGGGGCGGCGAGTGCCTTGGCGCCGGCTTCCCGGCAGGCAGCGGCCACAGCGTTGAGCTTCGTTGCGTTTCGCGCCACGAGCGTGATCTGCGCGCCGGAAACTTGGGAAAATACCCGGGCAATGGCAGCTCCGATGCCCTGGCTGGCTCCGGTAATGACAACGTTCATAGGTCTGGAATGAATGAACCGAATGGGTGAGGCACTCTGGCCGATTGAGCTACCGCCCAACTGGGCACGGAACGCCCTCGTTCCCTGTAGGGTGTAAGAAGGCGTTTCTCTCTCCCCATGCCCACCGTACTCATGCCCACTGTTTACGTCAAGCGCCGTGCGCGCTTCAACGCCGCTCACCGGCTCCACAATCCGAACAAGTCTGACGCCTGGAACGAAGCGGTCTTCGGCAAATGCAACAGCCCAAACTGGCACGGGCACAACTTCGAGTTGGTCGTCACGGTAGCCGGCGAACCCGACCCTGACACGGGGTTCGTGATTGATTTGGGACTGCTCAAGCGGCTCATCAACGAGCGGGTGGTCGATCAGCTGGACCATCGCAATTTGAATCTCGACGTGCCTTTTCTCGAAGGCATCATGCCCTCCGCCGAGAATCTAGCGGTTGCCATCTGGGACCAGCTCGCCGGCCATCTGCCTTCTGGCCGGCTGCACTGCATCCAACTCAAGGAGACGGAAAACAACTCCGTGGAGTACTTCGGTGAGGCGTAACCTCGTCAATTTCCTCGGCTAGACCATCAACGCTTCTCCCCGTGGCTACTTCGATTTCCTACCCGTTGGAATTGCGCACCCAGCGGCTGCTGATCCGGTCTCCTGAAGAGGCCGACGCCTCGGAGTTCAAGCACGCGCTCGCTGAAAGTATCGAGACCCTGCGGCCGTGGCTCGCTTGGGCACAATCGATTCCCACACTTGACGAGGCGCGGGAAAGCTGCCGGCAGGCACGCGCTCGCTTCGAACAGAACGAAGACCACCGGCTCCATCTCTACCTGAAAGACGCCTTCTTGCAGGGGACACGCACGCTGGTGGGTTGCAGCGGCCTGCACCGCATCGATTGGTCCGTGCCCAAGGGCGAAATCGGGTATTGGGTGCGCGCCTCGTACACGGGCCAGGGATACATCACGGAAGCCGTGCAGGAAATCACCCGGTTTGCGATTGAGGACCTCGGGATGAAACGGGTAGAGATCCGGATGAACACGGCGAACCACAAGAGCCGGCATATAGCAGAGCGGCTGGGATTCACGCACGAGGGCACCCTCCGAAACGACATGCGCCATACCGACGGTAGCCTGCGAGACACGCACATCTACGCCCGCACCAGCACCTTCCGCCCACTTGTCCAACCAACGAACGCCTACCCAAATCAGCGGTCGTAGAAATCCTCTCGCAGTTCAGCATGGACCCGCGAGGCCGTGAATTCGGCGAGGGCGTTGAGCCCATCCTCGATGTCCTCGACCGACAGGTCGTTGAGGGTACGGGCCGTGAGAATGTTGCCAAGGGTGGCGCTGCCGGCGAAGAACGATTCGTCTACGATCACGCGGTCATCGAGGCGCTCTTTCCAGACGGTCCGCCGGCGCTCTGTCTCGATCAGGCGCACGTCGCCTTCGACGACGAAGAACGTCTGTGCCCCCCAAGAATCGGCAACGATGCCGTAGTCCTGGATTTGCACGTCGAGCACGAAATCAGCACGCCGCGGATCATCGACGGGTTGGTACCCGAGGAGGCGCGCGCTGCTTCCAGTGAGCTGCCGGGCTACGAGATCGGGGACATCGACGAGGGCAAGCGCCGAGTCGAGCCGGCCCCGCGCCTGTTTGACCTCACGGCGT
>JBCDHV010000496.1:0-3416 GCA_038749615.1 Bacteroidota bacterium | reverse complement strand
TAGAAGGAGCCACCCTTGGAGGCAAGCTTATCGCCAGGCGCTTGCGCCGGCAGCTCGGCGTAACACCAGACGCCGGGGCCGCATTCTACTTCAGCTACGGCGAAGACCTGGGCGCGATGTGGAAGGCGTTCAAAGCGGCCCTAAACGCACACGCTGCACGAAGCGAGGCTCCGGAAGACACGTACGTCACCGCCGCCCGCTCGACGTTCCTCGCGATGGAACGTTGGGTCTCTGAGCCCGCATCCCATGAACACACAAGACCTGCTGCCGGCTGACGCGCAGATCGACCTGACCAACTGTGACCGGGAGCCCATCCACATTCCCGGTGCGATTCAGCCGTTTGGGCTACTCGTGGTCGTGGCCGAATCCACGTTCGAGATCCTGCAGATCAGCGAAAACGCCGGCTCGTTTACGGACGTGCCCGCCGGCGAACTGGTTCACGGGCCGCTCGGCCAACTCATTCAGGACGAGAGCTGGCTCCGCACCTACCAGGACTGGTTGAGCGGTACGATGCTGCAGCGCGCAACTCCCTTTTTGGAACCTGTCGACGTGGGTGGCTCACCGCATGTGGTGAGTTCGCACCGTACGGGAGGGGGCCTTGTGCTAGAGATCGAACCTGTACGGAGCAACCCCGTCCACGAAGAAGCGACCTCGTCATCGGTCGAGACCGCGCTGGACCGGCTCCGGTCCGCCGAAACGAAGGATGACCTGGCGCGCATCGCCGCAGAAGAAGTTCGCCGGCTTACTGGGCTAGACCGCGTCAAGATCTACCAGTTCGACGACAATTGGAACGGCAGCGTCGTGGCCGAGGACCGGGCCGATTTCATGCCGTCGTACCTCGGGTTGCAATTTCCGGCTTCTGACATTCCGAAGCAGGCGAGGAAGCTCTACGAGAGCAACCGGATCCGGATGATTCAGGATGTGAACTACGTGCCGGCGCGCGTCCTACCCGAACTCAACCCGACGACGAACCAGCCGCTGGTGATGAGCCAGTGCTGGCTGCGCAGCATCTCGCCGCTGCACATCGAGTACTTGCAGAACATGGGCGTGCAAGCGTCTGTGTCGATGTCGGTGACCGTCAAGGACCGGCTGTGGGGCATGATTGCCTGTCACCACGCCAAGCCGTACCACCTGTCACCGGCTACGCGGGCGGCCTGCACCATCGTCGCGCAGGTGCTTGGCTTGCTGATCCAGACGGCCGATGAGATCAGCGTACGAAAGCAGCTCGCTGAGTCGCAGAGTGTACACACGCAGCTCCTGGAGCACATGATGCGCGAGCCCGACTTCGTGCGCGGGCTCGTTGACCACACGCCGAACTTGCTCGATGTTACCCACGCGACAGGCGCAGTGGTCGTCCGGGAAGGGTCCATGGTACGTGTGGGCACTACGCCGGACGAAGACGAGTTGAACGAACTTCACCGGTGGCTCTCGCCCAAACTCAAGGACGACGACGTGTTCGACACGGCTGAGTTGAGCGCGGTCTATGCCCACGGAGAAGCATATCAGGCGCACGCCAGTGGCCTGCTCGCGATTTCGCTCTCACGGCTGAAGCAGTTCTACATCGTGTGGTTCAGGCCGGAGATTCCGCGAACGGTCTACTGGGCCGGCGAGCAAGGCAAACACATAGAGCAAACAGCCAATGGCGAGATCCGGCTCAGCCCCAGGAAGTCCTTCGCCAAGTGGCAAGAAATCAAGCGGGGAAAAGCCGAGCCGTGGTCTCAGCAGGACTTGAGCGCTGCCCTTCACCTCCGGCAGACGATCGTCGACATCGTGTTTGCCAAGGTCGAGGAAGTAGCGCGGCTCAACATGTCGCTCGTAGCGGTGAACAAGGAGCTGCGTACGTCGCGCAACCAGCTTCGAGACCTGACGGTGAAACTGCAGCGCGCCCGAGAAGAAGAGCGGCTGTCGTTGTCTAGAGAAGTGCACGACGTTCTCGGGCAAGCGCTGACAAGCATCCGCATGGAGTTGCGGCAAATCGACCGGGGGGCGCAGCAAGTAGCCCCCGAACTTCAGCCTCGCATCGCGTCGATGGACGAGCTCGTCCGCAGCACCATCGATACGGCGCGCCGGATCTCGCACGACCTGCGCCCCGGCATGCTAGACGATCTCGGATTGCCGGCGACGATCGAGTACGAGCTGATGAAGTTTCAGGACCGGACGGACATCGTCTGCACCTTCGAGACCAACGACGAAGACCTTCAGCTCGCCGCCAACCACGCCACAACGCTCTACCGCGTCTTCCAGGAGATCATGACGAACGTCGCTCGGCACGCCAACGCGACAAAGGTCCACGCGTCCCTGAACCTCAAGAACAACGTAGTTACGCTCCAAGTCCGCGACAACGGGCGGGGCATCCGCACTGAGGACCTCGTCAACACCAAGTCGCTTGGCTTGCTGAGCATGCGCGAACGCCTTCACCCCTGGAACGGTACCGTCGAGTTCGACGGCGTCCCCAACAAAGGGACCAAAGTCACCGTGAAGCTCCACGGAGGCGGGTGAGGGTGGCGCTTCGCGTTTCGCGAAGCTCGCGTAGAGGAGTGGTCAGGTGGATGGGTGGAAGCGTGAGGCGGCTCGCTGCGCTCGGGCGGGTGACCAGGGGGAGAGGTCTTCGGGCACCAGCGTTTCTCGAAATCGCGATGCGCCGACACTTGCTGGCTTTCGGGCGGCATGCCTCACCAAAGACCTCTGCGCCCGCCTTCCCGCATTCGCTGCGCTTCGCTCGGTGGAGGGGTGGCCAGGAGGAAAGGTTGAGAGGTGGGGAACGAGCTGGGAGAAGGCTGCTACTCGGGGAGTTTTGCTTGTTCTCCAACGGTCAGCCAGATTTTCTTTTCCATGTTCGGAGCGTCGCGTTGATTGGCTTGGCCCGTTCCGCATCCAGTGTACTCTTTTCTGGTACGCCTGAAACAGCGAACGGCTGAAAAGCCGGCAGGCGGGTTCCAGTGTGCGCCCTGACCACCACAGTCCAGGGATGGAACCCACCTGCCGACCTCTCAACCGTTCGCGGTCTCCGCGAGCAGAAGACGACTCATCCACTCACCTTCTCGACCACTCGCCTACTCATCCTCGTCGCTCACCACGCTCTTCGCCGCCACGTTCGCCACTGCGGCGGCCCCGGACCTGGGAGGCGCGTTTCGCGAGGGCCGTGTGGATGAGGACGGTTTCGTACTGGGCGTCTGTGAGGAAGGAGGCGAGGTCTTCTTTGTAGCCGTCAACCAGAGCCTCGATGTCTTCACGCTCAGGGCGTTCGCCTTCGCCCACGAGGGCTTCGATTTCGACGCGGACGGCTTCGCGGAGGGCGTCCAGATCAGCAACCTGCTCGTCTGTTAGGCCGAGAGCGTCGATCATGGCGGCCATGCGGGCTTCCTGACGGGCTTCGCGTTCGACTTCTCGCTCGGCTTTGGCGGCTTCGATGGCGG
>JBCDHV010000495.1:0-3420 GCA_038749615.1 Bacteroidota bacterium | reverse complement strand
ACGTCCGTTTGCCTCGCCCAGCCGGCGGCGGATTCGTTGGTGTCCCACATCGAATCGTATCTGGAGGAGCACCGCATTCCAGGGGCCATGGTTAGTGCCGTGCGGGCTGACACGGTGCTCTACGTTGGGGGAGTGGGCTACGCAGATCTCGACAGGCGGGAGCCTGTGACAGCCGAGCACCTGTTTCGGCAAGGATCGATCTCAAAGACGTTCACGGCGCTCGGGCTTTATCTGCTGCTCCGTGAAGCCGGCCATGAGCTAGACACTCCGATCCGCGAGATCGATGCTGCGATCCCGTTCGAGAATCCGTGGGAGAGCGAGCACCCGGTCCGCGTGGCGCATCTACTGGAGCACACGTCAGGGTTCGAGGACTTTCACCTGCACGCGATGTACAATCCGGCCGATAGCGTGATGCCGCCGGTAGTGCAGATGGTACAGGACCACCGGCAATCGTTGACATCGAGGTGGACACCCGGCACGAGGAAGGCCTACTCCAACCCGAACTACGTCGTCGCCGGCCACTTGATCGAGGCGGTCTCTGGGAGGCGGTTCAATGATTACGTCAGGGATCGTGTCTTGGAGCCCATCGGTATGGCCTCGTCCGGTTATTACTTCAAGAAGCCGCCGGATGTCTCGTTTGCCCAAGGCTACCAGAGGCAGGGCACCACCCTGACACCGATTCCGTTTGCCACGATCAACGGGAGCCCGGCAGGAGACTTCGCGGCCAACGCAACGGACATGGCCGCCTTCCTCCAGTTGATGTTGAACCGAGACACGCTATTTACGGCCGGCGAGTTCGGCAGAATCGAGAGACCGGAAACCAGCTTGGCCGCTAAACACGGATTGGCGTTCGGCTATGGGTTGGGCACGTATTCGGTCTGGAAAAACGGCTACCGCTTTTACGGGCACGGCGGTGAAATCGACGGCTTTGCAGCTCGGTTCGTGTATTCCCGCGAGGCCGATTTGGGCGTCGCTATTGCCATCAACCGAAACGGGAATGCGAATGCCGTGCTCGGCGAAGTGCTCGACCACCTTCTCGGCACACAAACGGAGGCTCCATCTCACCGCGTCACACGACCGATACCGGAGGCGATGAAGCGCACGTTTGCCGGCTTCTACGAGTTCAAAAGCCCCAAGGGCGACTTGCTCGCATTCTCTGACCGCATGCTGGCCGGCTTGACACTCGACTTCCAGAACGACAAGCTGATCACCCGCACCCTGCTCGGCAAGGCGCGCGACACCCTGTATCACGCCGGCAACGGGCAGTTCTTCCTGAACCACGAAGGCGCGGCGTCAGCCATGCTCATCGAACGTGCCGGGGCACCTGTCTTCTGGATCAACGACAGCTACACGGAGCGCGAATCGAGGATCAAACGCCTGCTTATCTTCTTCGGCCTGCTGATGGCTTTCGTGTTACAGTTCGCATTCTTGGTGTATGGCCTCGTCTGGCTCGGTTGGAACGCCTTCGCGAAGGAAAAGACTAGCCCGTTGAACCGCCTCCTTCTCATGGCCGCACCAATCTGCCTGATCCTGCTGTTCACCGGCTTTGGTCTTACGGTGAGCGAGCCCGAATCGGCGATGCACATGAGCCCGAGTTCTCTACTGCTGTATCTCAGTTCCTACGCGCTGGTCGTCGTCTCAATCGCTTCCGCCGTTCGATGGGGCGCACTCTCAGGAAAGAAGAGCTTCCGGGTGTTTTACATCCTGACCTCTGCTGGAGCCCTAGCCCTTTCCATCTACTTGTGGAATGCCGGCTTCATCGGGCTAAAGCTTTGGAGCTATTGAGCGGATGCGCTGCCCGACCTCCAAGCGCGAGGGCGACCTGCCGGGTTTCGTCGCCGGCAACGGCGGTGTAGAAGTGGTGGTAGACGCCGGCATCAGACCAGACGACGAAGGGCTTGCCGGCATGGAGGGCGTCGAAGGACCCTGACGGACCTATGTCGAGGATGGGGTTTTCGTCGAAGGGTTGCCAGCCGTAGGGGAAGGCGTCTTCTGAGGTCCACGCCAGGCCATCGCGTGTCGATACGCCGTCCCAGGAGTAGTAGGCCATGAACCAGACGCCGTCGCGTTTGAAGACGCTCGGATCGCCCGTACGGCCCCGCGCGTCCCATTGACCCGGCTGCCGGCTCCCGACGAGCAGCGGGCCTGACGGCTCCGGCAGCCTCCAATCGACGAGATCGTCTGAGACCACCACGCCGATGTACTCCTCCTCGATACCGTCCACGATGCCAGAGGCGTTGACGAAGAGGTAAAACCGGCCGGCCTTCTCGACGATATTCGGATGCCAGATGGCGTCGCGGCACCAGCCCGTGCCTTGTGGTTCGAGGACGGGATTGCTGGGATGCCGAGTCCAGTCGGTCAGGTTCGTCGAGGTGGCGAGGTTCAGGGTCTTTCGGCCGGCTTCGTAGCCCTCGGCCGTCGTGCCGAAGTAGTACAGATAGTAGACGCCGTCTTGTTTCCACACGAGCGGGCCGGCCGTGCCGTGGGAGTCGGGCGCGCCGGGCATCGTACTGCCGGCGAGGATAGGATTGCGCGGATCTTTCGACCAGTTCCGCAAATCCGTACTCCACGCCAACCCAATCCGAGGCCGGCCCACCGAGCCGTAGCCTTTCATGCCAGGATGCCGGAGATCGTACCCGGTGTACACCATGCCGTACCGACCCGGCGCGTCCATCCAGACCGTGGGCGACTCCACCATTCCGCCGTCCCAGGCGTCCGGTGCTCCAACAGGCAGCACGATGCCCTGTTTGCGAAGCGGAAGATCGAAGGGCAGGGGGGGAGACATCGGGACGGGTTTGGCAAACGGGACCGTGCTACTTCACGATGCTCAACGCCCGCGTTTTCAGGGCCGTGGGCGTCGAGGCGCGCAGGAAGTACAGCCCGTTGGGAAGCGCGTCCAAGGATACACTCAGCTCGATGGTCTGGCCGCCATCGACGCGGCCATCAAACACCGTAGAGACCCGCCGGCCTAGCGCATCGAACACCTCGACGATGACCGGCTGGCTCGTAGCCGACGTGAGCCGTGCACGGGCGAAGGCAGTCGCCGGGTTCGGAGCCGGAGCGGAAAGGGCAAGCGTGACAGCCGCCGGTAGGGCGATCTCGACCGAAATCTCGTCGGTGACCGTCTGTGTGCCATCAAAGTCGACCTGCCGCAGCCGGAAGCGGTGCACGCCTGGTTCGAGGGCCGGCGTGACGAATTGGTAGGACTGCGGCTCAACCGTCGTGCCCTGGCCGGTCACGAAGCCAAGCGACTGATAGGGGAGATCAGTTGACGTACGATGCTCGACTTCGAAGCCGGCATTGTTTGTTTCCGTGTAGGTCGTCCAGTCGAGGATTGCGGTACCGGCATCCTCCGTGACGTTGAAGCTGCCGAATTCAACGGGAAGCACGCTGGTCGCCGGCACCGATTGGATCATCCGT
>JBCDHV010000494.1:0-3434 GCA_038749615.1 Bacteroidota bacterium | reverse complement strand
TCGTCGTTGGCGTTCGAGTCACTGATTTGCTCACGCATGCGGGCTACATCCTCTACCGCATGCAAGCGCTTCTTGAGCAGCAACGCCTTGAAGTGGTCAAGCTCCTGGTCCGAGAACGGGCTAATCCGCTCTGGTCTCCCCCCTGTCGTTTTCTCCTGTTCTACCATGGTGCTCTGGTCTTTGATGCTCCAGTCTCGTGGCCGGCTACGCCGGGCGCGGGCTATGGGTGGGTAAAAATGGTAGATTCACGGCCGCACTACGATGCGAGGCGGACGCCGATCTGCACCGTCTCATCCCCCACATCGAATCGTTCAACGTGGCCTCCCGCGGGATGGATAGTCTGTTCTAACGTCACGGTCAATGTCTCGTTCCGAATCCAGCCGGCATGCTCTGCCACGGCTTCCGCCACCGCCGGTGACGCCTCGTAGGTCACGTCGATGCGGTCGGTCACCTCGAAGCCGGCGGTTTTGCGCATGTTTTGCACCCGGTTCACGAACTCACGCGCCAGTCCTTCACGGCGAAGCTCATCGGTCAACTGGGTGTCGAGCGCGACGGTCACGCCGTCTTGCTGCGCCACGAGCCACCCTTCGATGCCTTCACTGGTTACATCGAGATCGCCGGCTTCGAGCACTACGTCGGTGCCGTCTGCGAGCGCCAGTGTCAGCGTGCCGGCTTGCTCATAAGTCTCGATGGCGTCGGTGCCGAGGGCACGTACGAGCTGATTCACCTCTTTCATCTGCTTGCCCAAGCGCCGGCCCAGGACCTTGAAATTGGGCTTGGCCGACTTCTTGACGAGGTCGCTCGATCCCGAGACGTATTCGACCCTGCGTACATTCACCTCGTCGAGCACGATGTCCCGAACGGCTTCGACGTCGGCTTGGTCGACGCCGGCACCGGTAACCACCAAAATCCGGCCGAGTGGCTGCCGGACATTCAATTTGGCTTCGTTTCGGAGCGAAAGCACCGTCGACGCAATGGTGCGTGCCAGGTACATCCGGCGTTCGAGGTCGGGATCGTGGGTACCGGCTGCCGGCGTCGGGAAGTCGCTGAGGTGGACGCTGTCTGCGGCTCCCTCTGCCCCGTTCGCGTGCAGGCTGCGCCACAGCCACTCGGCGAAGAACGGCGCGATGGGGGCCATCAGTTGGGCGACGGTGCGCAGGCACGTCAGGACCGTGTGGTACGCGTCGTTTTTGTCCTGCTCGTCGCCGGATTTCCAGAAGCGGCGGCGGCTGCGGCGGATGTACCAGTTCGAGAGGTCATCCACGAAGGTCTCGACCGCACGGCCGGCTTTCGTCGGATTATATTCGTCGAACGACGCATCGGCCTCGGCGATGGCGCTCGCCAGCCGGCTCAGAATCCAGCGGTCGAGTTCTGGCCGGTCAGCGACGTCGCTCGGCGCGCTCGATCCGTCGAATCCGTCGACGTTGGCGTAGGTCGCGAAGAAGCTGTAGGTGTTCGAGAGCGTGCCGAAGAATTTGCGCTTCGTGTCGGTCAGGCCACGCTCGCTCCATTTGAGGTTTTCCCACGGCGGCGAACTCGTCATCATGTACCACCGCACCGGATCGGCTCCGTGCTCGGCGATGGTTTCGAATGGCTCGACGGCGTTGCCCTTCGACTTGGACATCTTCTCGCCCTTCTCGTCGAGCAGCAAGCCGTTGACTACAACGTTTTTGTACGAGAGATCGTCGCGCACGAGCGTCGCAATCGCGTGCAGCGTGTAGAACCAGCCACGCGTTTGATCGACACCCTCGGCGATGAAGTCTGCCGGGAAGTTGCGCTCGAAGATGTCTTGATTCTCGAACGGATAGTGCCATTGGGCAAACGGCATCGCCCCGGAATCGAACCAGACATCGCAGAGTTCGGGCACGCGGCGCATCGTCCCGCCGTCTGGAGCCGGCCACGTGAGGGTATCGACGAACGGGCGGTGCAGATCGAGCTCACCCTCGGGCACCTGATCGCCGGCCTTCTCGCGTAGTTCGGCGACGCTTCCGATGACTTCGAAGTACTCAGGATCGCGGTCGCTCACCCAGATCGGCAGCGGCGTGCCCCAGTAGCGGTTTCGGCTGAGCGCCCAGTCGACGTTGTTTTCCAGCCACTGCCCAAACCGGCCCGTCCCGATGCCCTCTGGCTGCCAGTTGATCTGTTTGTTCAGTTCCACGAGCCGGTCCTTGACGGCCGTCGTCCGGACAAACCAGCTCTCGACCGGGTAGCTCATGAGTGGCGTGCCCTTGCGCCAGTCGTGCGGGTAGTTGTGCAGGTACGTCTCGTGCCGGTAGAGCAGCCCACGCTCGCGGAGATTGCGCGAGATCGGGCGGTCGGCGTCTTTGAACCACAGGCCGGCCGCCACGTCGATTCGTTCGTCGAACGTGCCATCGCGGGAGACGGGGTTGAACACGGGAAGGCCTTCGGCTTGCCCCACGTTGAAGTCGTCTGCCCCGAAGGCCGGCGCCATGTGCACGACGCCCGTTCCGCCATCGGTCGTCACGAAATCTGCCGGCACGACGCGCCACGCGGCGCTGGCTCCGTCATGGCCGCGGAAGTAATCGAACACCGGTTCGTACCGCAGCCCGACGAGATCGCCGCCGGTGTAGCGCTCGATCATCTCTGCGTTCTCGTCTTTGAGCACTGAGAGGAGCTTTTCAGCAAGGACGAGTTCTTCCGTTTCGCCGGCTTCGTTGGTCCGGCGGACGCGGATGTAGTCGACGCGCGGATTGACCGCGAGGGCCGTGTTCGAGATGAGCGTCCACGGCGTGGTGGTCCAGGCGAGGAAGTACGCGTTGTCTTCGTCCTGAATCGGGAAGCGGACGTAAACGCTCGGGTCCTGCACTTCCTTGTAGCCCAGGCTGATCTCGTGCGAAGACAGGACGGTGTTGTTGCCCGGGCTGAACCACTGGATCTTGTGCCCTTTGTAGAGCAATCCACGCTCGTGAATCTGCTTGATGAGCCACCAGACCGATTCGATATACTCGGTCTCGAACGTCACGTACGGATCGTCGAGATCGACCCAGTAGCCCATGCGCCGCGTGAGATCGTCCCAGAGATGCTTGTACTTCATGACGCTCTCGCGGCACGCCTTGTTGTACGCCTCGATGCCGTACGCCTCGACCTCGTGCCGGCCTTTGAGCCCGAGTTGCTTTTCGACCTCGATCTCGACGGGCAAGCCGTGCGTATCCCAGCCGGCCTTGCGGTCGACCCGGAAGCCTTTCATCGTGCGGTAGCGGCAGAAGGTGTCCTTGATCGTCCGCGCCAGCACGTGGTGTACGCCCGGCCGGCCGTTGGCTGTGGGCGGGCCTTCGTAAAACACGAACGCCGGCGCGCCTTCCCGTTGGGAAATACTGCGCTCGAAGACATTGTTCTGCTGCCACCAGGCGAGGATGCCTTCTTCAAGGCTCGGATACGCGAACTGCTTTTGCTCAGGAAACACGGCGTCCAGT
>JBCDHV010000493.1:0-3441 GCA_038749615.1 Bacteroidota bacterium | reverse complement strand
TTGGTTGGGCGGTTGGGCAGGGTTCCAGATTCCGGTCCGGCACCTCTACGCATCCACATACCACTCATCCACTCTTCAACACGACTCCTCATCCACGCCTCAACGTCCTACTCGGTCTGCGATGAACAGGGCGAGTTCCAGCGATTGTTCGTAGTTGAGCCGGGGGTCGACGTGGGAGCGGTAGGCGCGTTCGAGGCCGGCTTCGTCCAATCCTCGGGCCCCACCGATGCACTCGGTGACGTCTTCGCCTGTCAACTCGACGTGGACGCCGCCGAGCCACGTGCCGGCTTGGGCATGCAACGTGAACGCCCGGTCGACTTCTTCGAGGATGTTTTCGAGCCGGCGCGTCTTGAATCCGTTGTCCGTCCGCTCGGTGTTGCCGTGCATCGGATCGCAGCACCAGACGACGTTCAGGCGCTCCCGCTCGACGGCCGCGATGAGGCGCGGCAGGTGCGCGTCGATGTGGCGCGCACCGAACCGGTGAATGAGGGTGAGCCGGCCGGGCTCGTTGGCCGGGTTGAGCACGTGCGCGAGCTCGATCAACTCGTCCGTCTTCATCGTCGGCCCGACCTTGACCCCAATCGGGTTAGCAATACCTCGGAAAAACTCAATGTGAGCTCCGTCGAGTTGCCGTGTACGGTCGCCGATCCACGGGAAATGCGTACTCAGGTTGTACCAGCCGGTCCGCCTGGGGACTTGACGCGTTTGGGCCTCCTCGTAGTGCAGATGCAGGCCCTCGTGGCTCGTGTAGAATTCGACGGTGTCGAGATCGTCGATGTGGGTGCGCAGGATTACCTCCATAAAGTGGATAGCATCCGTGATGCGGTCGAGGATGCGGTGGTAGCGGTCCGCCAGAGCCGCGTGCCCTACGAAGTCGAGGTCCCACTGATCGGGATGGTGCAGGTCAGCAAACCCGCCAGCGGTGAGCGCACGCACGAAGTTCAGCGTGAGCGCGGCCCGCTCGTACCCACGGAGCAGAAGCTGCGGGTTGGGCTCGCGGCCGCCCTCGGTGAAGCCGGTCCGGTTGATCAGATCGCCCCGGTACGTCGGGAGCGTCTGGCCATTGAACGTCTCGACATTAGCAGAGCGAGGCTTGGCGTATTGGCCGGCCATGCGGCCTACGCGAACGACCGGCTTCTTGGCCCCGTGAATCAGCACGAGGCTCATCTGGAGAAGAATCTTCAGTTTACTGGCGATGACATCGCCCCGGCAATCGTCGAAGCTCTCCGAGCAGTCGCCACCTTGCAACAAAAAGCGGTTGCCGCGCGAGACATCGGCCAGCTCGCTTTTGAGCCGCTCGATCTCCCAGCTCGTGACGAGCGGGGGAAATTGCTTCAGCTCTCGGACAGCCCTGTCGAAAGCTGCTTGATCGGCGTAGACCGGCTGTTGGGCGGCCGTCCGCGCTTGCCAGGACGCCGGCGACCAATCTGTGGTCAACGTGGCTGATCCGGGCAAAGCAGATCCAGACGAACGGGGTTCGGGGGGGAAATTCGACATCATGGGGACGGAGCAGCGGTGGGATTCTGCGCAGGTTACTCGAGCGTGTACGCCCGAACCAGACGGACGCACTCGCCTCTTCTACAAATTCGAAATTCAGAGCCTGCCGAGGCTAGCGACCATCGTATCTAGCAACCATCGTATCTAGCGACCATCGCATCTAGCGACTATGGAAGACCCGCCTTCAGGGGGCATCCGTTGCGGGCGCGTTGATCTGGCTGAGCCGGCGCTTCGGCATGCGCTCCAGTGAGACGCGGTACGCCTCGGCGGCTTCCTCCGAGCGGCCGGCTTCGAGCAGCAAATCGGCGTACAACTCATGCGCCGGCTTCACCGGGACCGGCGGGCCAAACTCGAAAGCCAGCGATTCATACACCTCGACGGCCTGGCCCGCTAACTCGATGGCGGCCAACGTATCGCCAGCAGCTCGGTGACGTTGTGCGTCAAGGACCATCGCTGTAACCCGGGTAAGCCCGCGATCGCTCCCGTACCGTACCGTGCCTTCCTCAGCAAGCTGCTCGATGTGGGTGATGTGCGAGTCGGCCGCGGCCAATCGGCCGGCATCGAGCGCCTTCATGCCGCGGGCGAAGTGCACCTGGGCCTGCGTGGTCATGCGCAGATCGTCGATCTCATCGAGCGAGGGATGGAGCGGAATCCACCATTCGCCGGATTCGACGAGATAACTGGCCTGCATCAGCGCGAGGTGATGCCGGTTCATGCGGCTGTCCGGATCGGCTTCCGTCCGCGCTACCATCTGCTCGATCTGGGCGAGAGCGTCATCGAGCCGGCCCTGCTGCGTGTACGTGTAGGCAAGCCAGTACGTCGCATGGTGCCACCCGGAATCGCGGCGCAGCCCGGCCGCTGCGCTCGCCTCGTTCGAGGCCGCCGATTCCTCCCACATGCCGAGCGCCATGAAAATATGACTGGGCATGTGGAGTGCGTGTGGGGCATCGGAGGCGATGACGGCATAGGCGTGCGCAGCCTCCAGGCCGAGTGGCGCGTGAATCGGGTCGTCGAACGAGTGGATGACGTAGTGAGCTGCCCCGGGGTGCTTCGGATTGCGTTCGAAAAGGTCGAGCGCAAGCGCGCCGGCCCGCATGTACGTTCGGAAATTGCGCGTCCCCCCTTCCGTCCCGAGCAGGGCCAGGGCGTAAAAGGCCTGCGCCTCGTCGTCTTCAGGGTACGCTTCGTGAAGGGCACGCATGGCCTCGGCGTAGCGGCGGTCGCGCTCTTTCTTGTCGCCTTCCCCAAAGAGCTGCCGTACGGCATCCAGATAAGCCGCCTCTCGTTCCGTTGGTGCCGGCGGGGCCTCGGCGAGGATGGCACGCGCCGCGTCTAGATCCTGCGTGTTCCAGACCGGCATGTTGTTCGCCATGGCTCCGCCCCAATAGGCCATCGCGAAGTCCGGATCGAGCTCGCGAGCTTGACTAAACGCCGCCTGGGCGTCTCGGAATTCGAAGTTGTGGAGCAGCAACACACCTTGCTCGAACGCCTCCATGGCCTCAGGACTAGCCGGCGAGGTCTCGAACTGAACCGATCCGAGGACATCGGTCGCCTGGCCTGTGGCGTGAGGAGCCAGCAGAACCGTGAACAAGAGAAGGGAGAGGGCACGCATGGAGAATCGGGAGATCACTGAAAATGAATGGAGACTCATGAAGTCTACGGCACCGAACGGAAAGTGGTGGGTTGATTCAAGGCCCAAGCCCGATTCTCCGCACACTCATCTGCCCAACGGGCTGCGCACATGAAGTTCGATTTCGTCAAGTTGGTCCGTGGTCTCGCCGTCGTCTTTGCCGTCTTGGGCATTTTGTTGAGCATCGACGTCATGCTCCCCGGCCAGGAAACGACGTGGGGCATCGAGGACAAGCGCGAGACGCGGCAAACGCAACGCGTTCCCGGACGGACCATGCTGGAGCTACGCGGGCCTGCCGGCATCGACAGCCGGTC
>JBCDHV010000492.1:0-3442 GCA_038749615.1 Bacteroidota bacterium | reverse complement strand
TGCCAATGTCGTTTTGGTTGCCATAGCCGAGCCGGCCAAGAGCGCCCTCCCCCCAGCACCGCACCGTACCCGTGTTGGTGACGGCGCAGGTGTGGAAGTTGCCAGACGAAATCTGAGTCGCTGACGTCTGGGCCAGTACGTGGGCTGTGAGAGCAAAGAGCAAAAGAGCGAAGAGGAGTCGCATCGAATCCGTAGTGAACGTGTGGCCTCGCCGCCGGCGATCCCGGCTGGGCATGGACTGTCACTGGCTCACGTGCCGAATTTGGCGAAACGGGATCAGGCTGGTTGGGCGGTTCGCGGGACGCTCGCACGGCTCGCTGTGGTGTGGCAGGGTGGCAGGTGTGGCACGTGTTGCAGGGTTGAAATGCCACACCTGCCACCTTGCCACACAGCTACAAAAAAAGGCAGCCCGTCTCGCGACGAACTGCCCAACCACAGCGAACGCAGTGAGCGTCCTACCCAACCACCCACTAACTACCCATACATGCCGTCGATGTCGGTGCCGTAGGCCTTGGCGACTTTGCTTCGCTTGACCTTCAGCGTGGGCGTCAACAGGCCGTTTTCGATGGACATCAGTTCCGGCATCAGCTTGAAGCGCTTGACCTGCTCCCAATGCGAGCCGTGCTGATTGGCGCGCTCGACAACCTCTTCGAACAACGTGCGCACCTCGTCGTGCTCGCACAGGCGCTCGGAGGCCAAGTCGTGCGGCTTGCCTTTTTTCCGGAGCGCTTGCCGGACCATGTCGATGTTCGGGAAGATCAGCGCCGTCGTGTACTTGTGCCCGACGCCCACCACAACGGCCTGCTCAACGAGCGCGTCCAGCACCAGCGCGTTTTCGATAGGGGCCGGCACGACGTATTTGCCCGTCGACAGCTTGAACATCGACTTCTTCCGGTCCGTGATCCGGAGGTAGCCTTCGTCCGTGAACTCGCCGATGTCGCCGGTGTGGAACCAGCCGTCTTCGTCGATGGCCTCGCGGGTGGCCTCTTCGTTTTTGTAATACCCCTGCATGATGTGCGGGCCACGAGCCAGGATTTCGCCGTCCGGCGCGATCATCGCTTCCGTTCCCACCACCGGATGGCCAACGGCGCCAGCGCGGTTGTGGTTGATCCGGTTGTTCGTGATCACTGGGCTTGTTTCAGTCAACCCATAGCCTTGGATGAGCGTCACGCCGGCGGCGGCAAAACGATTCGCGAGCGTGCCGTTCAGCGCGGCACCACCGATGAAGATCAGCTTGATGTGGCCACCCAGCGCGTCTTGCCACTTCGAGAACACCAACTTGCGCGCGAGGCTTAGCTGCAACGCATAGAACCCAGCCGGCTCCTGGCCGAGCTCGTACTGATCCGCCAAGCCCATTGACCAGCCGAAGAGGCTCGCCTTCAACCCAGTCAGCTGCTCGCCGGCAAGCATGATCTTGTCGTACACCTTCTCGATCACGCGAGGCACCGAGGCGAACATGGTCGGCTTCACCGTCTTCAGGTTGTCGCCGAGGTCATCGATGGACGTGTAGAACAACGAGTGGCCCTTGGCGATGGCGACGTAGTTGAGCGTCCGCGCGAAGATGTGCGTCATCGGAAGGAACGTCAGGACGCGCTCCTGCGGGCCATTTCCGATCTCCGGCAAGCTGTTGACGGCGGTGATACCGTTGAACGAAATGTTCTCGTGCGTAAGCATGACGCCCTTGGGCCGGCCCGTCGTGCCCGAGGTGTAGATGATCGTGGCGAGCGACTTTTCGTCGATGGCCTCGCGGAGTTCTTTTGGACGCTCCGGATGGGCGGCGAGTACGGCGCGGCCCCGCTCTCGGAGAGCGTCCATCGCATGTACGTTGACACCGCTTGGCAAACCAAGCCGTTCGGCCTGCGTCGCGTCCCCTTCGGCCACCACGATGTTGGTGATCGCCGGCACATCGGCCAGTGCGTCAGCGACGTTGGCCAGCAGTTCGACATCTGAAACGATCAGGGCTTTTGACCCTGAGTGCTGCAAGACGTACGTCGACACCTCGATGGCATTCGAGAGATAGATCGGCACGTTGATCAGGCTGGCGATCTGGCAGCCCATGTCGGCGAGGCTGAAATGCAGGTCGCTCCGCATGAAAAACGCGACGCGGTCGCCGGCGCTCAGATCGAGATCCAGCAAGCCGAGCGCGATTTCGTCCGATGCGGTTCGGAACGTGTCATTCGACATCGTGCTCCATCCGTCGCCGGCCGGCTGGTTGAAGGCCGTGGCGTTAGGGTAGTTGGCGCACGCCTCATCGAGTAGATCCGGAATGGTGCGGCCGAGGTAGGGAGTTGCGGGATTGTCAGACGGCGCAGTGTGGATCATGGGAGGGGTGGTAGGGAGTGGATATGTCGGGATTTGGATGCCGGCATGAATGCAGACGTCGTACGCAACGTCTTTACGGGCATATCAGGGTTCCGGGTCAGTGAAGGGCCAAATCCGGAGTTTTCTTGACCGGCTGCGCGCGAAGCGGTTCCGATGGAGGTCAAGCGGGGGCCTGGACGCCCTGGACGACGTGGCGCAGGGAGGTCTCGACGAACTCGTCTTTGTCGATCCGAATGTCAAGCCGGTGGGCGATCATCAGGGACACCGTACCATGCAGGCTCGCCCAGATGGTGCTGGCCCAGACGCGCGGGTTGTCGACCTTGAACAGGCCGGCTTGGACGCCCTCGGTCAGCGTCTGTGCAAGCACGTCGAGGTTCTGCCGCGCTTTTCGAAACTTGTCGGCCGGATAGCGCGCCATGTGTTCCGGATGCAGCAAGAACATGATCTCGTAGTACTCCGGGTTCTGAAGCCCGAAATCGAGATAGGCCCGGCAGAGCTGCCGAAACCGGTCGAGCACATCGGCTGTGGCGTGGTGGATGGCCTTGAACGTCGCGTTCAGCGCCTCGTAGCCCTCTTCGATGAGAGCGTGAAAGAGGTCGTCTTTGTCTCGGAAGTACAGGTAGATGCTCGTGGCGCTGTAGCCCGTCGCCCGCGCAATCTTGCGCATCGACAGGTTAGCATAGCCTTCCTTGACGAGCAGGTGCCGAGTCGTATCAAGAATAACGCGGCGCAAATCGACCGACGCGGTCGTGCCCATGGGTGCGGTGGTTGGCTGGAAATAGGGACCGGATCGGGGAATATAGGGGTTTCGCTTCGCTCAAGTAGAGAGGTGGCCAGGGGGAACGGTTGAGAGGTGGGAGACAAGCTGAGCAGGGCTGTCTTTTCGGAAGGCGCTGCTTGTTCTCTATCACTCTGCCAACAAATTCTATCCGAGCGACGCGAGCCGCCTCACCTCTCACCCGTTCCCCGTCTCCCCCTGTCCACAACAAAGCCCCACGCGCGGAGGGAAGCGCGTGGGGCTGGTGGTGGCCTTGCTCAAGGGCCTGCCTCGCCGAGGGCAATCGGATACAAGTGGAACGCCGTCCGGGGCGGGACGCCTTCGGCGAAATAAGGGTTGGTT
>JBCDHV010000491.1:0-3462 GCA_038749615.1 Bacteroidota bacterium | reverse complement strand
TCGCTGTTGGCGTGGTACGGGATCGGCTTGAGGGCTTCGACGCGGTAGAACCGGTAGCCCGAGTGGTACTCGCTCAGGTTGCTGCGCATGATCTGGTTCTGCAGCCACGTCAGCACGATGTTCGCGTAGTACTTGTAGCGCGGCATACCGCCTTCGAGCGCGCCTTTGATGAGCCGGCTGCCGTAGAACATCTTGTAGGCCGGCTCCGCCCGAAACTCCCCGACGAGCCGAGGCAATTCCTCGGGGGAGTATTGACCGTCGGCATGCAGGATGGCGAGCAGGCCCAAGTCGTTCTCGATGCAGTAATCGTAGATCCGCTTGATGCTACCGCCGTAGCCGATGTTGGTCTCGTTCTTGAGCGCATCGACTCGGTATCCCTGCGCGGTCAGCTCGTCCTTAAGTTGGTTGATGACCTCCCAGGTGTTGTCCTGGCTGCAGTTGTCGATGAAGACGAGGCGGGTGTTGAGGTCACTCGGGATCTCATCCCATGGAATCCGGCTGACGGTCTTCCCGAGGAACCGCCCAGCGTTGTACGAGGGGATGAAGATGCAGAAGTTGGTCTCGTTGAGCGGTTTGCTCTCCATGTCAGGTCTTCTTCGGTAAGCCAGCGAAGGGAATGGGCAATCGGGAAGCTAGGGGCTTCCGTGTAAAGATCGGATGTAAAGATGAGGGACGGTGCGCGGGTACGCCTGCCCGGCTACCAGACTTTCCAGGGGGCCTCGGCCTGCCACAGGCTTTCGAGGTACTGCTTTTCTTTGAGCGTGTCCATGCACGACCAGAAGCCGCGGTGCTGATACCCCATCAGTTGGCCTTCGCGGGCGAGGCGCTCGACGGGGTCGCGCTCCCAAATCGTGGTGTCGTTGTCGATGTAGTCGAAGACTTTGGGGCTGAGGACGAAGAAGCCGCCGTTGATCCAACCCTCGGCTTCGGCCGGCTTCTCGTAGAACTCGGACACCCGGTTGTCCTGCTCGAATCCAATCCGCCCGAAGCGCTCCGGTGTGTGCACCGACGTCATCGTGGCATGTTTGCCGTGGCTTCGGTGGAAGTCGATGGACGCCTGAATGTCGATATTCGACACGCCATCGCCGTAGGTGAAGCAGAAGCAATCGTCGTCTTTGAGCCAGTCTTTGAGCCTGAGCAGCCGGCCTCCGGTCTGTGTGTACAGCCCCGTGTTCACCAGATGAACCTTCCACGGCTGTTGGTCCGAGTTGAGGAAGGTGGGCGTGCCGGTCATGAGATCGACCGTGACATCGCTGTTGAAGGCGTAGTAGTTCAGGAAGTATTCCTTGATGTAATCGCCCTTGTAGCCCAGCGCGATGACGAATTCGTTGACGCCGTGGGCCGAGTAGATGTTGAGGATGTGCCAGAGAATCGGCTTGCCGCCGATTTCGACCATCGGCTTTGGTTTGAGCACGGTCTCTTCACTGAGGCGCGAGCCAAAGCCGCCGGCCAGAATGACTGCTTTCATGGGTCGGGGTATGGGAAATCGGAGGGGAAGGCCGACATGGTGAGTCGACTTCGGAGCCGACCGGTCCCGGACGTTCTGGAGTTGTGTGAGGTGCGGAGCGACGCCGCCTGTGGTGCAGATCCTTAGAGGGCCGGTCAGCACCGGCACGTAACGCTACACCAAAATACACTTCGATGCCACCGAGGCTAAACAGCCGGGGAGGATTCCGGTAATCTTCTCAGCCAACCAGGCCGGGCCCGCCAGGCTGTTTGCCGGAACGAGCAAACGGGCGAAACTCACAAGAATCCGCTAAGTAGTGCCTCGGCACGTTCATATCCGTTACCTTCGGGTATTCTCACCTCATCATTTGTACAGTCTACGTATGTCTTCCGCGTCCGCTCTCGCCCCGTCTTTCCTTCACCGCCTGCGGTCTGCCGAGGCTGCACCGGCCGTACAAGCTGCCGCCATCGTGTTCTTCACGTTGCTGACGGTAGCCGGCGCGCAGGTGAAGTTGTACCTCTGGGAAGTGCCGTTCACCCTGCAGACGGCCGCCGTGTATGGCAGCGGACTATTTCTCGGGTGGCGCAACGGCATGTTGGCGCAAGTGCTGTACCTGACGTTGGGGCTGTTCCTGCCGGTGTTCGCCGGCGATGGATTTGGGCCGGCCTATCTCTTTGCCGCTGCCTCGGCCGGCTACTTGATTGCCTTTCCGTTCGTGGCGGCACTCGTAGGCTGGGCCTCGCAGCAGTGGACGGGTTTTGTCGGTTCGATTCTAGCCTTGCTGTGCGGATCGGCGGTGCTGTTTACGTTCGGCGTGACGTGGCTGCATGAGGTCGCCGGCCATGCGACCTGGTTCGAGTCGATCGACAAAGGCTGGCTCCGGTTCATCCCGATGGACCTCGCGAAGCTCGGAAGCGTCGCGCTGATCTACGCGGGCTTGCGCCGGATCTAGGGAGGGCGGTTACGGTTCACACGTGCCATTCGTCCGCACGTGCAACCGAGCCCTATTCAATGAACCGCCTTTCCGCTGCGTCTAGCCCCTATTTACTTCAGCATAAGGACAATCCGGTCGATTGGCTGGAGTGGGGAGAGGAGGCGTTCGAGCAAGCGCGGGGTCTGGACCGCCCGATCTTTCTGTCGATTGGCTACGCGACGTGCCATTGGTGCCACGTGATGGCGCACGAGTCGTTCGAGGATGAGGAGGTGGCGGCCTTGATGAACCGCGCGTTCGTCAACGTCAAGCTCGACCGCGAAGAGCGCCCGGACGTCGATGGACTGTACATGCAGGTCTGCCAGATGCTCAACGGGCACGGCGGGTGGCCGCTGACGATCATCATGCTGCCCGATGGCCGGCCGTTTTTCGCCGGCACCTATCTGCCCAAAGAAAACCGCCACGGCCGGCTGGGGATGCTCGGTCTCATCCCGGAAATCGAGCGGTTGTGGACGCAAGAGCGCGCGCGCGTCATCGAGTCGGCCGAGAGCATTGCGGAAGCCGTTCGGGCCAACAGCTGGCGGGATACATCGGATGACCGCGATCCGCACCGTGGACTCCTGGTCAGCGCTGTCGATCTTTTCACCCAGCGCTTTGATCGGGAGCGAGGGGGATTTGGCGGAGCCCCGAAGTTTCCATCGCCCCAAAATCTGCTCCTGCTCCTCCGCTACGCCAACCGCGCCGGCGACGGCCACGCCACGCAGATGGTCACCAAGACCCTCGACGCCATGCGAGCCGGCGGGCTGTTCGATCATGTAGGCTACGGCTTCCATCGGTACTCGACCGATGCCGATTACTTGCTACCGCACTTCGAGAAAATGCTGTACGACCAAGCCATGCTCGTCTGGGCATATGCCGAGACGTACTGGGCAACGGACGAGCCTCGGTTCGCGGTTACCGTGCGTGAGACGGTCGAATACGTGCTGCGCGATCTGACTTCACCCGAGGGGGCGTTTTACTCAGCCGAAGATGCGGACAGCGATGGAGAAGAAGGGACGTTCTACGTCTGGCGTGTCGAGGAGCT
>JBCDHV010000490.1:0-3465 GCA_038749615.1 Bacteroidota bacterium | reverse complement strand
TGGCGCTCCCCGAGTTGGAACCAGACGCCCGTGTCCCCGCCACGCTATCGCCAAGAATCGTTCAGGACATCCTCCGCGACGATCTGGGATTCGATGGACTCGTCGTGACCGATGCACTCGACATGAACGGGGTGACCAAGCACTTCGGAGTCGGTGAAGCTGCAGTACGGACGCTTGAAGCCGGCGTGGACGTGCTCCTGATGACCAGAGATGAGTATGCCGCTCGTGCCGCCATCTTAGCGGCCGTCGAGGAAGGCCGGCTCAGCGAGGGCCGCATCGACGAATCCTTGGACCGGATCCTGAGCACGAAACGAACGCTCGGCCTGACCTCAACGCCCCAAGTCGATCTCGATGCTCTCCGCGACCGGGTGAGCACACTGGATCACGTCGCGCTGAACGACGAGATTGCCCGTCGGTCCCTGACCCTTCTAAGCAACAAGGACACGGCCGTCCCCCTGCCTCGGGAGCGCAGCAACGTGCTGGTGGTGGCCCTCAACGACGCCTCGGACCCTGACGCCGGCCGCTACTTCTTGCGCCAAATGCGGGCTAGCGCGCCGCAGCACAGCTACAGCCTAGCTCGGCTCGATCTGTCCTCCCAGCCCCAGGAGTACTCCCGAGTTCTCGCCGACGCAAGCGCTGCAGATGTCATCGTTGTGCCGGCCTTCGTGCGGGTGCGTGCGTGGAGTGGCCGCATCGATTTGTCTGACATGCACCAGCTGTTCCTGAACGCCTTGATGCAGAAAGGCGCGCCTGTGGTGCTCGTCTCGTTTGGCAACCCCTATCTGATCAGCAACCTCGACGCCCCAAGCGCCTACCTCGCGGCCTTCAGCTGGAGCGAGAGCTCCCAACGTGCCGTTGCCGACGCGTTGGCCGGCACGTCGGCGATTTCGGGCCGGCTTCCCGTCAACATTCCCGGGACGTACGCCTTTGGGGACGGCATGAGCGTCACCCAACGGTCACCTCGGATGGGCACCCCACGGGAAGGGCAATTCAGCCCAACGTTGTCGGAGCGGGTCGATTCATTGATGGAGGCGTCGATTGCTGACCGAGCGTTTCCAGCAGCAGCCGTTGCCATCGGCCGGCCTGACGTGACGGCGCACCTCAAGGGCTACGGTTACCTCACGTACGAAAGCGAGACGCCTGTCACGACGCACACGCTGTTCGACGTCGCGTCCCTCACCAAAGTGGTGGCCACGACGCCGGCCATCATGCGCCTCGTCGAGGACGGGAAGATGGACTTGAACGCTCCGCTAGCGACGTATCTGCCGGAATTTGGCCGTAACGGCAAAGACAAAGTGACCGTCCGGCAGATTCTGACCCACACCGCCGGCTTGAAAGCCTTCTACCAGTTTTACGATCAGGGCATCACCGACCGCGACGAGATCATCGAGTTCATTTTCAACGACTCGCTCCGCTACGAACCCGACACGCGGTACGTCTACAGCGATCTTGGCATGATGATGTTGGCGCTTGCTGTGGAGCGGGTCAGCGGTGAGGCTTTTGAGGACTTCGTACAAACCCACATCTTTGCTCCACTCGGCATGTCCCGCAGCGGATTCCGGCCAGCCGGCGGCGAAGGTACAGACCCTTCCGTCGTCCCGACTGAGGTCGATGAAGCATTCGGGCGGGGGCTCGTGCAGGGCGAAGTACATGACGAACGCGCGTGGATGCTCGGCGGTGTGGCCGGCCATGCCGGGTTGTTTTCTTGTGCTGAGGACCTGTCACTTTTCGCACAGATGTTGCTCAACGAGGGCCGGCTCCACGGCCAGCAAATCTTCAAACCGGAGACCGTTGAGCGGTTCACGGCCCGCTTCCCGAATGCGATCGGCAGCGACCGCGCACTCGGGTGGGATACCAAAAGCCCCGAGGGGTACTCATCGGCTGGCAGCAAATTCGGCTCGAACAGCTTCGGGCATACCGGATTCACCGGCACCTCGATGTGGATGGACCCAGATGCGGACCTCTTCGTCATTCTGCTCACCAACCGCGTCTATCCGACGCGGGACAACAAGAAACACGTCCCCATCCGGCCGGCCATCGCTGACATTGCGTTTGAGTCGATGATCGACGAGCCGTGGATGATCTACCGGTAAGTGGTGTTTAGGGTTTGGTTTTTCGTGTTTGGTGCTAATTGATCGCGTCAACAGCGATTACCGATGCTGCCGTCGGGTAGGTGTTGGATGTGCCCGACATTGCAACCTGAGGGTGAGGACTAAACACCAAATACTAGACACTAAATACTAGTCCCCATGACCCATCTCCGTGGCGTCCTTTTCGATTTGGATGGTGTTCTGCTGGACAGCCGGCACTCGGTCGTTGCGTTCTGGGAGCAATTGGCACAGCGCCATGATGTAGAGTTGACACCACAGCTCTACGTGAAGCACATCCTGGGTGTGCCGGCGAGACACACGCTGGATCACGTCTTTCCGATGCTTGGCGAAAACGCCCGTTTGGAAGTGATCGCTGAGATCCATGCCTACGAGGCCGGCTTGCGATTGACGCCGATGCCAGGAGCTATTGCCTGCGTCACAGCCCTGCACAACAACAGGGTTCCGATTGGCTTGGTGACAAGTGCCTCCCGAGACAAGGCGCTGCAGGTCTTGGATGCATTTGACATTCGGGAAGCCTTTGCCGGCATCGTGACCGCATCGGACGTGACGTGTGGGAAGCCGCATCCGGAGCCGTATCAGTGCGGAGCCGAGGCCTTGGGACTGCCAGCCTCAGCGTGCCTCGTGTTTGAGGACTCCGTGAGCGGCACGTTCTCGGCCGCGGGAGCCGGCGCGACGTGCATCGGGATCAACGTCCTCCGTATGAAAGGATCGCTTGAGATTGCCGGCTCATGCGTGGTTGTGCAAGATTTGGCAGCGGTTCACATCGAACCCCGGAACGATGGCGTTGCCTTGCACGTCGGTACGCGCAGTTTTGTGATCCGCCCCCGCACCTGACCTTTCTGCATGCCCACCTACACGTACAAACGAGAAGACGGCACGACGTTCGACTTGCGCCAACGCATGACCGAAGATGCCCTCACCACCTGCCCCACCACAGGCCAACCGGTCAAACGCGTCATCGGGAAGGGAGCCGGCATCATCTTCAAAGGCTCCGGCTTCTACCAAACCGACTACAAGCCTTCGGGCAAGCCAGAGTCCGAAACCAAATCCGAGCCGGCCGCATCAAGCGACACGGCCTCATCCAGCTCGGACGAAACCACCACCACAGACGCCAGCAGCACCAAGGACGCACCTTCTGAATGACCATCGAGGTGCAGCGAGCCACCCCACTCCTCCACACTTCCTCGTGACCGCACCTCCACTCAACACTTATAACACCGCGCCGCTTCGCCAGCGTTCCACCGCGCGTAGCCAAGCGCGCTCGTAGTACGCACGGCGGGCCAGAATGTAGTTGTTGAAGATGGCGTTCGCGCCATACGGACGGGCACGCTGGAAGTAGAACGTGTTCAGCGGA
>JBCDHV010000489.1:0-3468 GCA_038749615.1 Bacteroidota bacterium | reverse complement strand
GTAGCGCTCGCCTTCGTTCTTTCCCTCCCATCAGCCTCACAGGCTCAAGTCCAGAATCAAGTCAAGACGAGAGCCGGCACCTTCGATTTGCTCGTCCAGGGTGGTTTTCAGCCGCGGTTTAGCTACGCCGTCGTCAATGGAGAGGATGAGGATCAGACCCGTGTCGGCTTCGGGATTCGCCGGGCACGCCTCCAGTTGATCGGGTCGCTCGACTCCAAGTTTGGCGTCCACTACGACGGCGAGTTCACCGGTGGCACCCTTGGGAGTGTGGACCTGTTCGCGTTTTATCAGCCCAATGAGCAATGGCGCTTCCGGTTGGGTGTGATGCCGAGCGCCCAGCCTCGGGGTCACATCTACACGCCGTTTGCCTTGATCGACGGCATCGACCGGCCCGTCATTGCGGAGCGGTGGGCGTCCAACACGCTCGGAGGCGCTGCCCGTGACTTCGGGGTCGAGGCGCAATACACCGCCGAACAAGCAATCGTCAACGTCTTCTTCGGCAATGGCGACGGTGGATTCAGCCGGACCCAGGGCAACTTCCGAGAGGCCCCGAGCGGCTCTTCGGTAACCAGCGACACAGAGACCGAGGGCTTAGAGGCCGGTGCGGTGCTGCGCTTCATGCCGGCCTCGATGAGCGGATTCGAGTTTGGTGGCCATGCCGCCATCAACGCCGCGAAGAATCCGAACACGAGGCTCGCCAACAACGCCGGCCGCACGTTTGCCAGCTACTCTGCCCATGCCTACTACGGCGCCAATCCCGGCAGCCAGCCGGTCCGGGTCAAGCTGGAGGCTATCGCCATCAACTTTCAAGAATCCGAAAATGCGCCCTTTGACGATTCAGCCAACCACCTCGGCTTGGCTGCCTTTGGCGCGGTCGGAGCATTCGCGAACGGCGAACTGTACGCCCGCTTGGAGACCTATGATGCTGACGCTCCGGGAGGTGCCGACACGTACATCACGGTGGGCGCAACGTACAGCTTGAGTGCGGCCGAAGGCCTCCCCTTCGAGAAAGCCCGTATCACGTTTGGGTACACCTATGAGCAGCCTGGCCTCGAAGCGGCTCCGGATGAGCACATTGCAGCCGTCCAAATGCAGTTGATCTTCTAGAGCCCAGATCGGCTCCTGAACCAGTCCTGCAATTCGGCCAGCACCTGCGCCTGCTCAGGTTCGTTCATCGTTTCGTGGTACAAGCCCTCGAAGATGCGTAGCGTTTTGTCCGAGCTTGAGGCCTGAGCTACGAAGGCTTTACTTCCGGCCGGGTCGGTCAGCCGGTCGGCACTGCCGTGGAAAACGTAGAGTGGATAGCGAAAACTGGCCGCGTGCTGCTCGACCCATTTCGTGCCGGCGATAAACGCGTGCCCAGTGGCAGCCTTCGTGCCTTCGTGGTAGACCAGAGGATCGGCCTTGTAAGCCTGTACCACCGCCGAATCTCTGGAGACGGCCGATGCATCCAGCGTCACGGTCTTCAACGTGGGTGCAATCCGTGCAACCACCCCGGATAGCCTCTGGAGTACCGGCGAGATGTCCTCGCTAATCTTGAGCGCCGGGCTACTCAGCACCACGCCGGCGAGGTCCGGCCGATTACGCAACGCGAAGGCGGCAGCTTGAAGGCCCCCACCTGAATGGCCCATCAGGAATACCGGTAGTTGGCCGGCGGAGGCCCGGACCGCCTGGTACACCACGGCCAAGTCGTCCAACCAGGTCTGAAACGCGTCTACGTAGGCCCGTGGACCTTCACTCCGGCCATGACCGCGCCAATCGAAGGCATCAACGGCCAGTCCTACGTCGTTGAGCGCCGACGCGACATGTTCGAAGCGTCCCGAATGGTCGGCGTACCCGTGAACGAGGAGGACTCGGCCCTTGACCTCACCCGCCGGCTCCCAAGCGCGAGTGTAGAGTAGCAGTCCATCGGTTGTTCGAATCATGAGAATGCAGGATCGGGGCTTCTGATTGGCAGGACGGGCGCAGTCGATGGACGGGCGAAGGTTCTCCCCTTCTTATCGGAGCCTGTACCAAGGTAACTACTGGACTGCTGCATTCGGTCCCAGACTGTTCGCGAGCGCCTCGCTGTCATGCATCCCAGCCTAAACTGCTTGTTTGCAGGCCGCTAAGCCAGCATCAAGTCCGGCCGATCGGTAAAGATGGCATCGACGTCCATGTCGCGCAGGCGCTCTGCTTCGGCGGGATCATTCACGGTGTACACCCACACCTCGATCCCCTTCCGGTGAGCATCCGCCACAACCCGGCGGTGAACGCTGCGCCGGTTGAGATTCAGCGAGGTTGCTCCATACTTCTCAGCGATCCGGGCCGACCAAACGGGACGCCGGCCGATCAACACCCCTCTCGGAATGTCTGGGGCCTCTTGCTGCGCAAGCCGGACCTGGGCATGATCGAACGAAGAAAGCAGAAAGCGCTCGGGTGGCCAGCCTTTACCCACGTACTCGCGGATCTGTTGGATGGCCGGCCGCGCCGTCCGTGGCCCCTTGAGCTCGACATTCACGCCGATGTCAGGACCAAGCAGGTTTAACACTTCTTGCAATAACGGTATTTGTGCGCCATTGCCGGCATCAAGCGTCCGCAAGTGCGCCAGTGGGGTGGATTGGATCGGGCCCGTTCCGTTGGTGCATCGGTCGAGCATGTCGTCGTGAAACACCACGAGCTCTTGGTCGATGGCGTACACGTCTAACTCGACCCAGGTCACGCCGGCATCGAGCGCCGCCTGAAACGACGGCAGGGTGTTCTCCGGCGCAAGTCCGGCCGCGCCACGGTGCCCGATGATCTTCATGCCACGTTCTCAGGCTCGTTCGCGGTCTTCGCTCTCCGGGCAAGGAGTTGCCGGCCCCCGAACACGAAGCCATAGGCCAACAGACTGGCGATCCACGAGATCCACAAGCCGCGCGAATGGCTCTGCGGGTCGAAGCGCATCACCACCTGCTCGGCCCCAGCCGGCACGACGACGCCGCGGAACAGGTGGTTGACCCGTAGAATGTCGGTCTCGGTGCCGTCCACGGTGGCGGTCCAACCTGGCGGATAGTAGACTTCGGACGTGACCAGGAGCCTCGTGGCATCCGTCTCGACAGTCCAGACCATTTCGCGTGGTCCATACTCGGCCAGCTCTACCCGAGCAACCGATGTACTATCGACCGCTGTGAATGTGGTCTCCACAGACTCGTTGAGGATGGCATCTCGGGCCGGATCGAAACTTGGGGATCGTACGGCGGCATAGGTGGGCTCACCCGGTTCGAGTTGGGTGACGTTGCCGATCAATACGGAGCGAGGACGGGCGTTGTCACGCTCCAGAACCAGCTGCCGGTTTTGATCATCTTGAAACGCTACGGTCGTACCGGGCAAGGGCTGAGGAAGCACGATGTAGCGAGTGCCGCTCAGATCGAGCGCATTCTCGTTCGGAAGGCCACTCGGATCGTAGAGCATGTTTTCCAGGAAGTCCTGGTACAGCCGCAGTTTGGC
>JBCDHV010000488.1:0-3470 GCA_038749615.1 Bacteroidota bacterium | reverse complement strand
GTGCCGTGACGACGGGGTATTGCGTGCCGGCCTGGAAGCCGTCGTGCAACGTGAGGCGCCACGCTTTCTCGAAGTCGCCATCAATGACACTGCTCCAGGTCTCACGCACGATTTCGTACCCCGACTTGTTGATGCCGAGAAACGCCGCGAGAATTTCGATCTCCGAGTGTGCGTCGTCGTAGAGCGGACTGATGAGCGGCTGGATGACCGAGCGGGTTCCGTCGTAGGACCGGCCGTCGCCCCAAGCTTCGACGAAGTGGGCCAGCGGCAGATGCCAGTTGGAAACCGAAGCGGTCTCATCGGCCCAGAGGCCGGCGTGGATCGTGTTGGCCACGCGCTCCATGGCGCCGCGGAAGTTCAGCGAGGCCGGCGCGGCGTAGACCGGGTTGGTGCCCAGCATCAGCAACGTCTCGATGCTTCCGCCATTCATCGACGCAACGAGTTCGCCGAGTGCTTCGTCTTGATCGGTAAGCTCGGCTTGGCCGGTGTCGATCAGTTCAACCGTCTGGCCAATGTTGCCAAGCATGTCGTTGATCCGAGCGACCAGCGCGTGCACGACAGCCGGCTGCGATCCGCCGGCAACGACGACGCTGCGGCCGCGAGCGCTCTGCAGATCCTCGGCCAACACGTCGACCCAGGGATGTTCGGCGAACTGCTGAGCAGCCGGCGTAGCCTCAGCCACCCCGAGACGGGCAGCCAACGCTGCGGCAAATGCCCCGATCTGGCTCGGCCGCAAGCGCAGCCGGTGATCGGCCATGCCCCCTGTGAGGGAGTAGGCACTCTCAACCATGTAAAGCCGGCTCATCGAGTCTTCCGGGGTCACGATCCGGCGGCTCTCGGAATACTCAGACCCTTCCCAGAGGCTGTTCGGGTTCGCTCCGTCAAGAAAATCAGACTCAAGGGCCAGGATCACTTCGGCCCGTGAGAAGCGGTGGACGGTTCGATAGGGTTGGCCAAAGGCAATCTGGTTCCCCATGCTCCGGTTGTCAGCGCCGGCGGCGTCCCAGTTGACCCACATCGTGCCGGGGAACTGGCGCTCCATTTCGGCGCGCAGCCGGGCAATCGTGGGTGAGGACACTGTTGGGGCGAGCACCGCCATGGTACCGGACGGCTGGTATCCTCTGACGAATGAGAGGAACGCATCCCAGTCTTGGAGCTCGCCGTCGCGGATCACGACGCCCGAACGGTCGGGGTCGTACATGTTCAGCATGGTGGCCTGCTGAAACACGTTGCTGGCTCCCGAAGCCCGCATCGGGTGTTCTGGATTACCTTCGATTTTCTGCGGCCGGCCTTCGTAACTCGTCACCACGACGGGGTGCAGCACGCCGGCATGGGGCATGGCAGACGCGTAGTACATCGGAATGCCCGGAATGACTTCTTCGGGCTTGCGGCTGTACGGGAGAATGCGCTCGACCGGACGCCGGCAGGCCGTGAGACCAGCCATTGCCATGGACGCAGCCATGACCTTCAGGAAGTCGCGGCGGTCAGAGGACGTGGCTGGAGCCATCGCCTCCTCGGTGAACTCTGCCTTGTGTTCGGCCTCGTAGGTCTGCTGTTGCTCGAGGTGCTCGATGCTCCGCCACAGGCGGACGTTATCCTCTGCACTTGCCTCGGCATCCGACTTGGTCAGGACGGGAAGGTCGATCATCTAAGTTACATCGGGTCTGAGCCGGCTGGGGACCGCGTCTTGTGCGGCAGGAACGAAAGGAGTGTTCGGGTGGGCCGGCAAATCGCAAAGGGTGAGAGCGTCGGAACCGTGTGCCTAGTAGTGGCACGCGGAACAGTTTTCCGGCGGCTTGATGTTTTCGAGGGCAATCCGCTCAAGGTTGGCCTCGATGTAGTTTTCCGGCTGGACGTACCCCATCGTGGTCACCTCGCCTGGAGGGCGGAGGTACTCTTCTGGATTCCGGTGGCATTCGAGGCACCATCCCATCGACAGGGGTTCGACCTGCTCGACGATTACCATCTGGTCGATGCGGCCGTGGCACGTCTCACATCCAACGCCGACGCCAACGTGTACGGCGTGGCTGAACTGTGCGTAGTCAGGCAGGTGGTGGACCTTGACCCACTCGATGGGCGTGTTCGTTGCCCAGGACTCCCGCACGTTGACCAGCTTGAGCGACTGCGTCTTGATCTGGCTGTGGCAGTTCATGCACGTCTGTGTACTCGGCACATTGGCGTGCTCCGAGACCTCGACGTAGCTGTGGCAGTACTGGCAATCCATACCGAGTTGCCCCACGTGGAGCTGGTGGCTGTAAGGGACCGGCTGCTCCGGCGCGTGGCCAACCTCGTAGAACTCTGGAGAGAAGTAGTACCAGACGAGCCCAATGACCATAACCCCGCTCAGCCCAGCTCCAGCCAGAGAGAGCAGTGGCAGCAGGTTAAATTTCTTGGGGAAGATTTGTGCCATACTTGTTTGGACTCAGTCTAAATAACAGTGTTCATTAGATTTGCAAGACCAGTTTGCAAGCCTCTAGGGACTGTAGGCGACCTGTCACGAAAGTATCCGCAGGGGCTGCGCGTAGGGTTGAAATTGGGTTGAATAGAAAGGTTTCAATTTAAATTGAAAGCCATGAAACCTTTGCACCTCCTCCTTCAACTGCGCAAGGTAGACGCCTTCAGACCGGCTTGCCAGTTTGGCCAACGAACAGGGAGCAGCTCCTGTGCCTACGTGTGCTAGCAATGCAGCCTGCCAGCCCGGCACGTAAGCAAGTGGGCTGCACGTATATTATACGAGTCACGCAATTCCTTGACGATGATATCCGCATGGTTTTGGCGTGCGGATTCCGCGAACCGTCCAGCATCCAATCGGTACGTGCTCAACAGCCGGCACATTCGGCCCTCCTGACAACCGTTCCCTCTTCCCCACACATGGATTCCGTTTACCTGATTTGCCTGCTCGTCGGCGGGTTTTTCGTAGTCCTTTCGATGTTCGGTGGCGATACGGATGCCGACGTGGATATCGATGCGGATGTCGATGTTGACGCTGACACGGGCACTGGAGTGGGCGCAGGGGCCGGCTTCGTCGATCTGTTCTCGCTTCGCTTCGCGTTTCTCTTTGCTCTCTTTTTCGGACTGACGGGCGTCTTGCTCGATGCGTTTGGGCGCGGCGAGCCGGTCACGTTCTTGGTCTCACTCGGCGTCGGGCTCGTCTTGGGCCTGAGCGGGAATTACGCCATCAAGCGTCTCGGGCGCACCACAGTGTCGAGCGATGTCCAGCAAACCGACCTCGTCGGGCTCACGGCGCGCGTCGTCGTGCCGTTCAGTGAGGCGGACAAAGGGAAGATCCGCGTCGATGCCAAAGGGCAGCGTCTCCAGCTGGTTGCGCGTGGTCTCGAAGGTAGCGGGGAATCCTACGCGCCCGGAGACGATGTCGTGATCGTCCGGGTGGACGGGCCCGTCGCGGAGGTCGTCCGGCCGGATTAGGTGGTTGGGCGGTTGGTGGGGCGCTCGCGCGGCTCGCTGTGGGT
>JBCDHV010000487.1:0-3478 GCA_038749615.1 Bacteroidota bacterium | reverse complement strand
TCGTACCGGCGTTCCGTTCCGAGGCGGATGATGTTGCCCGTGACGAACAGGAATGGAACGTGCCGGAGCTGAGGGTCGGCTGAGAGCGCCTGTTGCAGTTCGATGCCGTCCATGAACGGCATGTCGATGTCCGCAATCACGAGGTCGGGAGAGCTGCGCACGGTTTCATGGAGAGCCTGCCGGCCGTTCGAGGCGGTCACCACGTCGAAGTGCCGGCTCAGCCAGACTTCCATCATGCGGAGCAGGGCCGGATCGTCCTCCACGATGAGCAGACGGGGCTTGCTGAAGCCAGAAGATCCGGTTTCGCTGTGAAACAGGGTTTGCGAACGGGAACGAGTGCCGAACGTAGGATGTGGTGTCGAATACATGGTGCCTCTGGTCAGGGGAATGCACGTGGTTGTGCACGCGGAGACCATAAAAACTGCAAGTTGCCTCGGGTACGCCCGGTGTAGGAATCGAATACCGTGCCGCTGTAGGCCGTATTCTGACGTGCCCGACCTCTAGCGCGTATTTCGCTCTACAAATTGACGATGCTGCGGAAAAAAGCTCTTCATTTCACGCTGTGTTCATATTTGTGCGCTTCGCGAGCCTGCGTCTGGCTCAATGTGGGACACGCGTTGTCGCTGTCTGATCAGGATTTCGTCTCAACATGAACCGATTGGTTTGTATCGCGCTAGTCTGCGGTGGGCTCTGGGGTGCGGGATGCGGCCCTGCTGAGCGTCCCGTCTCTCCGGTTACTGCGGAAACGGAAGGCCGCACGCAGGAAAGCTGGGATGTCGATTTGCGGTTGAGCGAAGGGGGCTTGCCGCGGCTCCAACTCACCGCCGGCTATCTGGCCCGGTTCGATCGTGGCGATAGCACGTTCACGCGTCTGCAACCCGCCGGCGGCGATCCGCTCGTCCGGGCCGTATTCTTCGATGAGGCCGGCGGCATTCGTGGCCGGCTTCGTGCAGGGGAGATCGATTATTTCGAAAAAGACCGACGGTTCGAGGCCCGCATCGGCGTGGTCGTGGAAACGGAGACCGGCCGCCGGCTCGAATCGGAAATCGTGCAGTGGGACGAAGTCGGGCGAGTCATCACGACGCCGGGATTCGTCCGGCTCACGACGCCCACCGAGCGCATCGAAGGCTTCCGGCTGCGCGCAGACGAAGACCTGACCAACTATGCCTTCTCCCGCGTCACGGGCAGCGTGGAGGTAGAGGAATGAAGAGATGTCTGAGTTTTTCTGGGCGGTGGGCCATTCTGATGCTCGCAGGGGCGGGGTTTGCTGTTTGGCCTGCCGCTTCCGTCTACGCGCAGACGCGCACGGTCCTCATCGAGCGCGCCGACTCGCTCAGCGGGACGGAACAAGCCGGGGAGGCTATCCGCCGGCTGATCGGCAACGTGCGGCTGCGGCAGGATGAAGCCATTCTCGAAGCCGATGAAGCTACAGAGTATGCGGCGCGCAACGAGATCCTCTTCTTCGGAAACGTCCGCATCGTAAACACGCCCGATACGCTGACGGCGGAACGGGTGCGCTATGACACCCAAACCCGCATCGGAGAAGCGAATGGGAACGTGCGCCTCTCGGATGGGGACGTGGTCCTCTCGGCTCCCACCGGAACGTATGATCGGGCGCGGCGCTTCGCCGTCTTCGACGCCGGCGTGACGCTCATCGATTCCACGAGTACGCTCACGAGCTTGCGAGGCCGCTACGATGCCAACACCAAGGTGGCTCAGTTCGATGGCAACGTCCGGCTCGAACAGGAGAACCTGTGGCTCGCGGCCGACTCCGTGACGCACTTCCGGGAGGTCGACGTTTCGGATGCGCGTGGCGTCGTTCTGCTCCGCCGGCTGACTGTGCCGGACACGGCGCGCACGGCCGTTCAGGCTGACACGCTTGAGCCGATTGCCGTCCGCCCAGATACGCTCCAAGTCGGTTCCGTCCTGGCCGTTGTGCCGTCCTTGGCTGATTCGCTCGGGTGGACGGAGCGCACCATGCTTTTCGGCCGGCGCATCCGGAATGACCGCAAACTGGGCCGCACTCTCGTCGAGGGCCGGCCGTTGCTCGTCCGGGAGCGCGTCAACGGAAATCGGATCGACACGCTCATCGTTTCTGCCGGCCGGCTCACCTCGCTCGATACCGACTCGCTCAGTTGGGTGCGCGCCATCGACAGCGTGCGTGTGTGGCAGCCCGATCTTGCGGCGCTCGCCGATTCCGCGGCCTACGAACAGGAAGCCGGCGCGCCCGAACTGCTCTCGCTCTTTCAACGTCCTGTGCTCTGGGTGCAAGCCTCCCAGATCGTCGGGGACACGATCCGCGTCGACGTGCGGGACCGCAAGCCGCAGCGGTTGCGTGTAAACGGCGCGGCCTTTCTCGGCCGAGAAGACAGCCTGCTGAGCCGGATCCAGCAGATGCAGGGCGGCCAAATGATCGGCGAATTCGATGCCGACACCCTCCGCAACCTCGCGCTCTTTCCAAACGCGGAGGCGATCTACTTCCGCACCGAGGACGAGGAGCTAGCCGGTGCTGTACGCCTGACTGCAGACCGGCTGGACTTTCGGTTTGCCGGCGGAGAACTAGACCGGATGACAGGCAAGAGAGGCATCGAAGGACGGTACTTCGAAGCGGAAGCCATCCCCAGTCCGTTCCAACTTCCCCGGTTCACGTGGACGCCAGAACGCCGGCCTAGTCTGCCGCAACTACTGATCGGGCTAGACCCTTGGTATGGATTGATACAAGAAGCAGGGCGGCGAAGTCCGGCTCGCGCTGGGCCGTCGCTGTCGCTCAGCGGGTTCTAGCAGCACCGGGTCAAAACCGCGATTCAGCCGTACGTAGCCCTGACACTCCCGCCGACTCAAACAAGAACCAATGCCAGAGACCGACACACTTCGGGCTGAGGGGCTCGTGAAGAGCTACAAGCGCCGGCGCGTCGTTGACGGCGTGAGTTTGTCCGTGACGCAGGGGGAGGTCGTTGGGCTGCTCGGGCCGAACGGGGCAGGGAAGACGACGACGTTTTATATGATCGTTGGCATGGTGCGGCCTGATGCGGGGCGCATTTTTCTCGGCGAGAACGAACTGACGCGGTTGCCCATGTACCAGCGGGCACGGAGGGGAATTGGATATCTGGCGCAGGAGGCCTCAGTTTTTCGCAACCTCTCGGTCGAGCAGAATCTGCACGCGGTCCTGGAGTTTCAGCCGGTCTCGAAGGAGGAACGCACGGAGCGGGTAGAGGCGCTGATCGAGGAGTTTGGGCTAGGAAAAGTCCGGGCGTCGAAAGGCTACATGTTGTCTGGCGGGGAGCGCCGGCGGTGCGAGATTGCCCGAGCTTTGGCGTTGCGCCCTCGGTTCATACTTCTGGACGAACCGTTTGCCGGCGTCGACCCGATCGCTGTCGAGGACATCCAGCACATCGTTGCCGGCCTGACCTCGCGAGGGATCGGCGTGCTGGTTACCGACCACAACGTTCACGAGACCCTCGCCATCACCGACCGTGCC
>JBCDHV010000486.1:0-3496 GCA_038749615.1 Bacteroidota bacterium | reverse complement strand
GTAGCGCATGACGTTGTCCCGGCCGGTCGCGTTGGAGAAGGCGGCGTAGTAGACGATGCTATGGCCGGCTTCGAACGGTTGGAACCAGCTCACGCTCAGGTCCATGCGGCGGTACGTGGGGAGCGTGTCGCTGCCGGGCGCGCCGTCGATGGGCAGGAAGTAGTCGCCATCGCTCGCCGGCACCGCACCAACCACCGGTGTGATCGGCCGGCCCAGCGCCGTCTGGACCGAAGCGCCAAGGCTCAGGAAACGCCAGGCGCGCCACTTCACGACGGCCGAGGCTTGGTGAGGGACTTGGAAGTTTGTCGGGCCGTTGGCCAAGCGCAAGGAGCCGGCGTTTTGGAGCGACTGCGTCCGGTTGGCGTTCAGGTAGCTGTAGCTGAGCCAGCCGCTCCAGCGGGTGCGCAGGAAGGCTCCGTATTTCACGTAGAGATCGAGCCCCATCGCTTCGGCCGTCCCCAAGCTTTCGTAGCGTTCTTCGTTGCCGGCACTCGTGAGCACGGCCAGATCGTCGGAGCGCTTGAGGTAGACTTCGGCGCGGGCCGTGGTCAGGCCACGCTCGTAGAACAACCCGGCCGAGGCCTGCCGGCCACGGGCTGACACGAGGTTGGAGGCGTAGAATCCTTCGTATTCGTTCGCGCCGGGATACTGGTGGTAGGTGCCGGCGGCCAGGCGTAGGGCCGTCCAGGGCGAGAGATCCAGCGTAAGCGAGGCTCGGATATCAGCCGTAGCTGGCGAGGGGCCGTCGTGCGCATCGGCGCGAATGCCTGTTTCGAGGCGGACGCGCTTGGCCAGCCGGGCATCGGCTTGGACGTACGTGCCCAGCACGGTTTGATCGAACCGGTCTGAGAAGACGATGTTGGGGGCGGAGGGATCAAACGTACCGGTTTCGTCCGGGACTTGGCCCTGCACGCGGCCGGACACGCGCTCAGCACGGACGCCGGCTCCGATCAACAGCCCATCGCGCACGCTACGTTCGACGTCGACGCGGGCCTGCCAGTCGTCGTCTCGGGAATCGATGGCGAGGCCCCCGTATTCGAGGTCGCTGTCGAACGACAACCAGCCCAGTGCGGCGTCCACTTGCCAGCCGGCGCGAAGGTCTCGCAGCGACACCATGCGCATCGTCTGGGTCTCGCCGGCGCGATAAATCGCCTGGAACGACGGCTCTTCTTCGCGAACCCCGATGTCGTTCGTCGAGCTGTAGATCATGGCCTTGATCCGGCCTTGATCGCTGTAGCGGTACTGCATCTGCACGCTGCCGTCGCGCCCGCCGGGAGTTTGCACGTAGGTGTCGGACTCGCCGTTGATGCGGAAGAGGGTGCCCGTGGCGGACTGATTTCCGGAGACACGCACGCCCAAGCGCCCGTCCAGCAGCGGCACGCCGGCCTGGATCGAACTGCCGGCAAGCCCACCAGTCACGGAGGCTTCCGGGGTCGCCGGCTCGTTGAGACTTTCCATGTCTACGATGGCCGAAAGCGCCTGCCCGTGCTTGACCGGAAAGGCACCGGTCGCGAACGAGGTCCCGCGCACCATGAACGGCGGCACGGCTCCGAAAAACCCACCCGAGGGCGACTCGTACCGGTAGGGATGATTCAGCCGGATGCCATCGATCAGAATCGCGGTTTCGCCCCAATCCCCCCCTCGGACGAATAGACCGGCCTCTTCGTTGACACTCGTCACGCCGGGAAAGAATTGAAAGGCGCGGAGCAAATCCCCACTCGCGCCAGGCGTCGTTACAGCTTCGAGCGGGCCGAGCACGTCGGTGCCGGTCACATAGGGGCCGGCTTGGACGACCGCCGCTTCCATCTCTACGATCCGCTCTCGGAGCGTGAGTTCGACGAAGACGGAATCGCCACCGGCCAGGGTAATCCGCTGCGAAGCCGACTCGTAGCCCACGATGGTCGCTTGAACCACCTGAGCTCCCGTCGCCGAGGTCGTGAAGACAAAGCGCCCACGGCCGTCGGTCACGTCGCCATCGGTGCCCCCCACGATTCCGACATTGACGAGCGGGATCGGCCGGCCATCGGCATCGGTCACGACGCCGGCAACCTGAGCCTGGGCAGAAACCAACAAGAGAGAGAGCAGCAGAGCAAGCATTGAAAGCGGGATCAGTGAATCGAACGCTTTCAACCTAGCCGCCGAGGTGGCCTCTATACCAGTGGTTTCCCGTGAGCCGCGGGAGCAGGCCGTGAGTCGCGGCAGAGGACGGGATGGGTCACGCGTGCAGGGCGTCCACCACTGCCCGCATCTCGTCCACCGCGTCTCGAACGGCTGCCACATCCACCGGCCCCGCCTCGGCTGCCGACTCGATTTGCCGCAGCTGTTCGGCCAGATCTGCGGCTCCGAGCAGGGCAGCGTTGGCCTTTGCCTTGTGGGCAGCAAACACGACGCGTGGCCAGTCGGCGGCCTCCCCGGCTGCCAGCAACTCATCGGCCAGCGGCGGCCACTCCTGCCGGTACACGACGAGCATTTTTTCGAGAAACGACTCATCGCCACCCACATGCCGGCGGAGCACATCCAGGTCGAACGCCGGCGTGGCCGGAGGCGCGGCATCCGGGCGTTGATCCGTGCGGCCGGCGTAAAAGGCGATGCGCCGGCGCAAATCGGCCGGGTCGAAGGGCTTCATCACGAAGTCGTCCATGCCGGCGGCTTCGGCTTGCCGGCGTTGCTCGACGAGCGCCGAGGCCGTCAGCGCGATGATCGGGAGCTCCGTGCGTCCCGCAGCGCGGATCCGGCGGGTGGCCTCGTACCCGTCCATTTCGGGCATCTGCACGTCCATGAGCACGAGATCGTACGTGCCGGCCAACGCGTGTTCGACGCCCTCTCGCCCATCGTGTGCAACCTCCACCTGGGCCCCCCAGCCACGCAGCATTTCGGTGGCGACGAGCTGGTTGACGCGGTTGTCTTCGACGAGCAGAACGCGCACGCCGGCGATGTCGGTCTCGTCGGCTTCGATGCGCGCCGGCACTTCGCCCTCAGATCGGCCAAACGTCAACTCGACGGCAAACGTGCTCCCTTCGCCCTCCGTGCTCTGCACGCCCAGCGTCCCGCCTTGCCCCTCGACCAGCGCTCTGACGATGGCCAACCCGAGCCCGGTGCCGCCGTACTTGCGCGTGGTGTCGCTCCGGGCCTGCGTGAACGATTCGAACACAGCCCCCAGTTGATCTGCGGGGATCCCGATGCCGGTGTCTTCGACTTCGATGCGGACGCGGGTGCCGGCCTCGTCTTCAGCGACGCAACGAGCACGGAGCGTCACGTAGCCGGCCTCCGTGAACTTGACGGCGTTCGAGAGCAAGTTGCCGAGCACCTGCCGCAGCCGAACCGGATCGCCAGAGACGACGGCCGGCACGCGAGTGCCCAAGTCCAGATTGAGACGGAGCCGTTGCTCATCGGCCTTGAAGCGGAAGGTGTCGGCCAGATTCTCGAGGAGCCGGCGGAGGTCGAACGGGACGCGCTCGAAGAGCAACATGCCGGCGTCGATCTTGGCGAAGTCGAG
>JBCDHV010000485.1:0-3499 GCA_038749615.1 Bacteroidota bacterium | reverse complement strand
GTGAGTGAGCACGATAGTCTTGCCGGGGATAGTCGGCGTAGTGACGATCATCATGGTGGTGAAGCGTTGGGTTCGGTGGATGAATCACAGACGATACGAATGCCGGCATCCTACGTCACGCCCGCCGGCTTGGTTACGGTGAGCATCCTCGGCGAAACCCTCGACATGCCATGTCCCGGACATGGCATGTCGGCAACACCGACGCTGCCTAACTCCACCGTTCCCGGCGTTAAGGTGGTTCAGTCCCTCACTCGTAGGCACAGATCTTCCGGAGATACCATCTTCACCCCTTTGGCGCAGCCGCTGATCAGAGGCGTGGCTAACCGCCCCCCCCCCCACGGCTACCGCACCAACTGCACCTGCTTCGTCTCGGAGAAGTTTTGTCCCTCGATTCGGTAGAGGTACGTCCCGCTCGCCAGATCCGCCGCATTCACGCGTACCCAGACCTTCTCGTTGGCTTGAACTTCAGCGTCGTGGAGCACGCGGATGAGCCGGCCCTGCGCGTCGTGCAGGGTGGCACGGACCGGCTGGGTCTCGGCAACCAGGAAGGCGAACGTGGTGCGGGGATTGAACGGGTTCGGGTAGGCTGCTTCAAGGACATGGGTGCCCGGTATCCCAACAAACACCTCGATGGTTTCAGAGAACTCGAATTGTCCATCAAAGTCGATCTGCTTGAGCCGGAAGCCGTGCCGGCCTGGTTCGAGGTCGTCCACGTCAAAGGCGTACGCCTGCGCCTCTGCCGTGCTGCCGGCTCCGGGGACGAAGCCGAGGACGTCCCAGAATTCCTGACCATTGCGCTCGAGAATGCGCTGAACCTCGAAGCCGGCGTTGGTCGTCTCAGTGGCGGTGGTCCAGGCAAGCCGCGCGGTGGAGCCGGCGAGCGTGGCGGTGAAGGCTGTGAGCTCGACAGGCAGCGGGCTGTCAAAAATTTCTAGGTCGCCAGCATCGACAGGCTCTTCACTGTCTCCGATTCGGTCTACGTTGCCGTACCCAAGTTGGCCAAACATTCCCTCCCCCCAGCAGCGAACCTTCCCTGAAGCTGTGAGGACGCAGTTGTGAATAGGTCCTGCCGAGAGCTGTGCCACAGGTTCCCCAATGTTGACGGGTCCGACACTTGAAGCCGGCTCGTCATCACCGATCGTGTCGGTATTTCCGTAGCCGAGTTGCCCCCGGCTTCCGTCTCCCCAGCAATGAACGGTGTCATCGACTGTCAGCACGCAGGTGTGCAAGCGGCCAGAGGCGATGTAAGCGACTTTCACGTTCAAGGGCACGTTGCCGGCCGTCCAGGGCAACTCGTCGTCACCGATCGAAGTCGTGTTTCCATATCCGAGAAGACCTTCCGATCCGTCTCCCCAGCAGCGTACATCGTTCGTACTGGTCAGGACACATGTTTTCGCACCTTCTGGAGAAACCTGGAGCACCGAGAGCGATGATTCTGTAACTGGGTTGAAGACTTGCACATCTCCAGCTGTCGATGGATGCTCGTTTCTGCCAAGATCTTCCATGACTCCATAGCCAAGCCGTCCATCAACACCTGTTCCCCAACATCGGACCTGGTACGTGCTCGTGAGCACACAGGTATGAGAACTTCCCAGCGCTACGTCTCGCACGAAAAGACCTAGCTCGGTCACCGGATCAAAGACCTGTACATCTCCGACGGTGTAGGGTAAGTCATCGTCTCCGACGCTCGATACTCTCGGGTAACCCAACGAACCTCTAACGCTTGCTCCCCAGCACCTAACACCACCGAGACTCGTTAAGACACAGGTGTAGGGATTACCCAGGGCTATTTTCGTCACAGTGAGGGAGGTCTCGGAGACTGGGTCAAACACTTGAACGAACCCTGCAGCTGAAGGCAGTTCGTCGTCGCCGATGTTGTCGGTATTCCCGTACCCCAAAGCGCCGAATAGTCCCTGTCCCCAACATCTTACTTGGCCGGTGTCGGTAAGAATGCAGGTGTGAAAGTCTCCCGCATTGACCTGGGAAATGCGTAAGGAGGCCTCGGTCGAGGGGTCAAAGACTTGGACATCGCCAGAGGTGAAAGGCAACTCGTCGTCTCCGATAGCATCCGTGTTCCCGTATCCGAGTTGACCTTGGTCACTCAAACCCCAGCATCGCAAGGCATTCGTGTTTTTCAGCACACAGGTATGCAGGCCGCCAACCTCAATACTTGCGATACCCTGGGCTGAGGCTGGGCACAGAAGAAGGAAGAAAGCGGTGAGAGAACCAAGAGTGTAGCGTTTCAGCATGTCGGTGCATGATAAGAGGAGGTCAAGCGCATGGACTATATAGACGCTAACACACGCCGGCTGAGTCACAATCTCCCTCGTCCTCACTCCTCCACCCGTCCACCATCCCTCGCTTCCACCCCCGCTGAATCCTCCATCCGGGGCCGGCGTACAACTTCGGTTGTATATGTGCAAACCGTGTAAATCCTCCTCATGGCCGAGACCACCACGCCGTCCAGATCGCAGCGTCCGCTCATCATCAAAGGGGCGCGGCAGAACAACTTGAAAGGCTTTGATATCGAGTTGCCGCGCAACAAGCTCATCGTGTTTACGGGGCCGTCGGGGTCGGGGAAATCGAGTTTGGCGTTTGATACGATTTATGCCGAAGGGCAGCGCCGGTACGTCGAGAGTCTGAGTGCGTATGCACGGCAGTTTCTCGAGCGGATGGACAAGCCGGATGTCGATTTCATCTCGGGGCTCTCGCCGGCCATCGCCATCGAGCAGAAGACCACCACGCGCAACCCGCGCTCGACGGTGGCGACGCAGACGGAGATCTACGATCACCTCCGGCTGTTGTATGCGCGGATCGGGACGACGTATTCGCCCGTCAGTGGGGAGGAGGTGACGAAGGACTCGCCGCGCTCGGTGGCGGTCGAGTTGACCGAGAAGCTGGACGCCGGCACGCGGTTCTATCTGGGCTTTGATCTGCCGAAACACAAAGGCCGGAAGGTTCCGGAAGAACTCGCGGCGCTCAAGCTGCGGGGCTTCTTCCGGATCGTGCAACTCCCGACGGCCACGCAGGCGAAGAAGGGCAAGACGGAGGAGATCATCGATCTCAACACGACGGACCCAGACACCGTCAAGACGCCACGCGGCCGGCTGCTGGTGCTGGTCGACCGCCTCGCCATCCGCAAAGACGACGCCGGCACGCCGGACGACGCCACGCTCTCGCGCATCGCGGACTCCGTGGAGATGGGCTTTAGGGAAGGGAATGGCCGGATCGCGGCGCTCGTGCGTGGGATGGGGGAGCGGTTCGACTTCAGCGAGTTCTTCGAGCGCGACGGCATGCGCTTCCAGGAGCCGACGCCGCAGCTCTTCTCGTTCAACAGCCCCGTGGGCGCGTGCCCGACGTGCCAGGGCTTCGGCCGGGTAGCCGGCGTCGACGAAGACCTCGTCATCCCCAATCCAGACCTCTCGATCCGCCAGGGGGCGATTGCGCCGTTCCGCACCGAGCAGTGGAGCCAGCACATGCGCGATCTCATCCGCGTGGC
>JBCDHV010000484.1:0-3511 GCA_038749615.1 Bacteroidota bacterium | reverse complement strand
GGCTCGATGACCCCGGCGAGCCGGTCGCCGCGGAGGGCGTGCAGCAGGTCGTCGAGCTGCTCGGCGGTGTAGAGGTCCGTCTTGTTGACGACCAGCAGGATCGGCTTGTGCGTGGCGGCAAGGTCCACCAGGGCGTTGTACTCGGTCTCGTTCAGGTCGCTGTCGGTGACGAACAAGATGAGCTCCGCCCGCTCGGCCGCCTGGCGGGCCATCTCCGCCCGCTCGGCGCCGCCGACCTCGTTGAGCCCGGGCGTGTCGACCAGCACGACCTCGCTCTGCTCGAAGCCGGGCAGGCAGTACCCGGCGCCCTCCCAGCCGAGCCGCCAGACCTCCTTGGTCCACCCGCCGCGGACGTTCACCTCGGCCGCCTGCCGGCCGGTTAGGGCGTTGATCAGCGCGCTCTTGCCGGTCGAGATCTCGCCGAAGACGACGATCTCCACCCGCCCGCCGCGGAGCTTCTTCGCGAGGTCCCGCAGCCCGGCGAGCTCCCCGGCGAGCGCTTCCTTCTCGGCGTCGCTGCACCCCTCGACCTGGTCGATAGTCCGGCGAACGGCGTCGAGCGCGGCCCAGAGGTCGGCGTCGTTTTCGGCGTTCGATTTGGCTTCGCTCAAGCTCAATTGCTTATGTGAACGGGAATCAGAAGAGGCGTTGTTGCCCGCTCAGTTCTTTCTTGACGCTCTTATTCCAGAAGTCGAGAGCTACTTGGTGCTTTGTGGCGAAAACGAGCCGATACAGAGGGCCGGATGGGCCTTTAATGACCAAGTCATCGAAATACTTATAGCCTGCTATTCGCTCAAGTTGAGATTTGTAGATCTCGAGAAATAGCTTTCGAACCACACTGCCTTCATTGCTCGTAAGAGCAGCCTTCTTACGTCGCCAATCCGATCCCTCTCCAAGAACGAGGTCGAGATTAGAGTCCGTCCGATCAAAGTAGTAGTGTTCGGCATTGCGGAGGATGTCGATGGCATCTGGAAATAAGATCAGAAGGTCAACAGGTCCATGTTCAGACAGTTTGCTTACGGTCTCGAAGTGAAGATGTAGTCCGGTAGGGTCCAAAAAGGCGAGCGTAAGTGAGCCCTTAGGTAATTCCTTGATAATTCGATCGATCTCGACGTTGCAATCGCCATTAAAAAAATGATAGCGATGCCTTGCAGGTCCAGCATCCATACGCTTCTTGCAAGTCGCTGCCAATCCGGGATCTAACTCGCACAGAAGTATGCGTGAGAGTGGTTTCGACGTGTGAGCAGCAATAAACGGCGACCCCGGGATTCTCTCGCCTGAGGGTCTTATCGTGCAGACTCCAGGACCAGCGAACAAGTCGACGTAGCTAACCCCGGTTTTCCACTGAGGCTTGTCTACCATCGCCGTTGTCACGATATCGAGATAGCGATGCCAAGCGAACAGCTTGTGTTTCGCCCAAGAGCCGGAATCCCGTACAGGTAAAGCGTCGTCGTGCGAGACCATTTCGCACAGTTCGTCCCATGTGTAGCGTCTGTATCTAGCCATGCCAGTCTTTGCTAACCCGCCTTCTTGGGCATCTCGTCCCAGAACTCGCCATCGAGTTCGCGACCAGTCCGCTTCTTATTCACGCCGCCCCACTGCTTGAAGAAGAATGGCACATCCCTCGATACACAACGATCGCGAATAGCGCGGACCCATGTTGGGCACATCGGGCGCGCGCCCGGTCCTGATTCTCCGCCGACGATTACCCAGTCAATTCCCGACAGCGGTAGACGAGGGATAGGCCCCAGCAGCGGTTCGACCGACAAGAAACAAATGGCCGCCCGCGAGCGGGCAATCGCTTTGGATCGCCACGAGTAGTTCGCATTCTCAACGCTGGTGCCCATCCAAATATTTGGAGCCCACGGAAGCTCTTTAGACATCGAGAGCACTCGCTCCGGACGCTTCGTGAGCACCTGGAAGGTGTGCTGGGACGCAGTCACCATCGTCTCGAAACAAGCGTAGATAAAGTTGTCTGGCACATCCTTGTGGAAAAGATCGCTCATTGAGTTGACGAAGACCGTACGCGGCTTCTTCCACTGCAGCGGTAGGCCGACAAGGTCATGCTGCAAAGTGACCCTGAATCCATTCGCGTACCGATGCTGCCCCATAAGCGATAAGCGATTCGCCATGCGTTCTGCATAGCAGTGTTTACAGCCGGGACTAATCTTGGAGCAACCCGTGACAGGGTTCCATGTAGCTTCGGTCCATTCGATGGATGAATTCGCAGCCATTTCAGCCTCCTTGCTGGATGGTGTACATAGGAATAGTTTTTGTCAACCTACTTAGGCTAATCACCGCTACCGCTTTTCAGCTTCTCGCGCCCCAGCCGCACCAGCTTCCGCAGCTCGTCGGCGCTCGTGACGAGGTCCCACTCCCGTTTGGCGAGCTCGGCGAGGCCGCCCTCCGGCGGCTGCATCTGGTTGCGGTAGTAGCCGCAGAAGACGCGGCCGATCCAGCGGGTCATCAGGGCTTGGACCACGCCCTGCAGCACGCTGCCGGCCAAGGTGCCGACTCCGGGGACGGTCGTCTTGAGCAGCGACGCGATCGCGGTGCCCGCCATCGGCGCGGCGGCCGAGGCGCCGAGCATCGCGATCAGGTTCTTGCCGAGCTGGGAGAGCATCTCGACGACCGTGTCGGCGTCGATCTTCTGTTTGTAGACGGTCGCCAGGTCGAGCACCATTTTGACCGTCACCGCGCTGCCGGCGGCGACGTCGACCACCGGCAGCGGCACGGCGCCGGCGCCGCCGGCGGCCCACATGTACCGGTCGATGACGCGTGCCGCCTCGTCGTCGAGGGCGGTGAGCACCCGCTCCTTGGCGTCGTCGATCAGGCCGCGCGACTGCATCAGCAGATTGGCGAGCAGCAGGTCGCCCCCCTCGCTGCGGACGATCTTTACCAGCCGATCGGCGAGCGGCGAGATGTCGGGCGGGTCGGTCACCTCGACGTTCTCCTCACGACCGTCCGCGAGCACCCGGACCTGCTCGCGGACCGCCGGCCGCGACCGCACGGCGACAACGTCTTCCGGCCGGACCGCGCGGTCCGACTGGTCGCGGAGTTGGTTGAGCAGCTGCTCTTGCTGCGCCGGGTCGTACCAATCCTCTTTGTTCAGGCACAGGACGATCCGCTTCTCCATCGTGCCGAGCAGCGTGAGCAGTTCTTCCTCGTACGACTTGAGCGGCCCGTCGACGACGAACAGGACGAGGTCCGCGGCCTCGGCGGCGGCGGCGGCCTCGGCGGAGCGGGACTCGCCGGCGACCTCGGCGAGGCCGGGGGTGTCAACGAGCGTGACCTCGTCGCCCGTGCGGTCCGAGAAGGCGGCGGGCCACGGCACGCCGCTGCGGGTCACGGTCGTGCCGCCGACGACGTTCGAGCGGAACGCCTCGCGGCCGGCCAGGGCGTTGAGCAGCGAACTCTTGCCGCTCGAGATGGTGCCGAACGCGACGACTTCGAGCCGGCGCGACTCGCGTTTGTCCTCCAGATCGGCGGCCGCTTTCTCGATCTCGCCGCG
>JBCDHV010000483.1:0-3513 GCA_038749615.1 Bacteroidota bacterium | reverse complement strand
CCACGCCGCGCTCGGTCAGCGCTTGGGCGAGTGCCTGGAGGTCCTCAGCTGGTAAGGATGTGCCGGCATCGAGATAGACGGCCTTCGTTGCTTCAGACGCGCTGGCAAGCACTTCGTCCGTCGAAGTCGCGGCAACCAGACGCAAGTTCAGGCCGGCCTTGGCAGCTAGTTTGGCAAGGGAACGCACTGCCAGCGTCGTTCCGACGGCGGTCGGATGAACGGCGATGAGCACGTCAGCGCCGGCTTCGACCGCAGTCGCCTCGCGAAGGGCTTGCAGGTCCCGCACGAGCCCAGCCGGACGTATGAGGGCACCCGACGCGGCGCTCAGCTGAGGATCGACGAACGAGACCAGCACGCGGCCAAACGAGCCGGCTTCCCGGAGGCCTACAGCATCGACGGCGAGCGTGTCGGTACCGGTCAGGCGCTCCGCTTCAAGGCGGAAGGCGGCCTCGAAAGCGAGCGCGTCCACACCCTGGTCAGACAACCCGGAGGCCGGCACAGGCTGAGCAAAAGCGAGAGGATTCAAATGGGCGCTCACTATGAGAAGGAGCGCGAGTCGAAGAAGCGTCATTGGGTCTAAGCACACGTTCGGGAGGTGCAGCTTAGACGCCCTTGACCTGGTTGGTTCCTATGGTTCAACCAAATAGTTGATTTATACGGTTTACTTACTGGAGACAATATCAACCAACTCTCATACTTATACTTTACAAATACTTATACTCTAATCTGATCGCCTAATTCACGTTCTTGCTACGCCGATTTCCTGATTCGGCCGATGGGGTTTGCGCCTTGGCCTACTTGCCAGCGAGGAGATGATTCCACGCCCCTTTCCGAACCCAAAAGGCAATTTCTCCGTTGGATCTGGTTCCTCATGTACGCTCACAGCCTGCCATGACTGACACTCTACCCGGACCGGTACCGACGGACGGCCGCACGTACGATGCGGCAGAACTCCGCATTCTCGACGCTGCGCATCGTGTCTTTTCGGTGCAAGGCACGGCCGGCGCCCGCATGCAAGAAATCGCCGACGAGGCCGGCGTGAACAAGTCGATGCTGCACTACTACTTCCGCAGCAAGGCGCGCCTCGCCGACGCCGTGTTCGAACGGGCCGTCCGCCACACCTTTTCCCAGTTTGCGGCCTCGCTAGACAGCGACGAGCCCATCGACATCTTCGTGCACGAGATGGTGGTGGCCGATCTGCAGATGTTCCGAGACTATCCCTACCTGGCCGGCTTCCTCGTCAACGAGATGCACCAAAACCCCGAGCGGTGCCGGGAAGCCGTTCGGTATGCGGCTTACAACGGGCGCGCCCGGTTTCAGGCGAAACTCGACGCGGCGATTGCCAAGGGAGAAATCGCTCCCATCACCGTGGAGGAGTTTGCAGTGCTCACGCTTTCGCTCATGATCTTTCCGAGCGTCGGAGATGGGTTGATGCGGGCCTACCTCGAACTCAGCGAGGACCAATGGAAAGAGACCATGGAACACCAGGCTGAGTTCACGACGCGCTTCATCCTGAAAGCGATCCGGCCCTAGTAGACCCTGTGCCCCTAAACTGGAAAAGGCGGCCGAGCTGCAGATGAGCTCGACCGCCTTTTCGCTGACTGGTCGGGAAGGCGCTTACACAAAGTCGGAACATCAGACCGCTTCGCTGCGGACCGGTGGGTTGGTGACCGATGCGTCGGAGATCTGCGATCCGCCGGTGGGGCGTGCCGTACCGTTCCCAGTCTCTTCACTGGGCAGGCGCCGAACAGGAATCGGGCGAGCCTTGCGGTAGAAATACCAGATGCCAAGAGCCAGAGCAAAGCCGGCCACGAATGTCGCGATGCGTGCGCCTACGCCGATGCCCAATTCGGCCGGCATGAGCCACTGTACGAGCAAATACAAGCCCAACGAGGCGGCAAAGAAAAGTCCTATAGTTCGCTTATTGAGTTCTGAAAACGCGCGCTTCTTCATGCAGGGATATGTGTAAGTAGGTTCCGTTACGATGCGTGTGGCACCCACCAGAAACAGGAAGTCACTGGTGAGTCACTGTACAACGTAGCGGCTGAACCGGATACACATCAATAGATAGGCACCGGTCTAGAGGGCATAGATCCGATCTAGTCGGGCTGCCCTTCCCTGCCTCCCGTATGCCCTTACGGCGTTCGGACGACGGCGCGAATATTCCAGTTGATGCTCTCCGGACTGATCTGATTGAATGGTGCCCATCCGTTCTCAGCGTTGAAGGTCCAGTCGCCATCGCGGACAGCCGGCCCTGGGTCACATCCCACCACGGCCAGTGACGCATCGATCGTGTAGGCAAAGCCGACCCAGAGATCCTCGTCGAGAAGCCCGACGGTCTGATCGAGTTGGATCAGATTCCAACTATCGGGTTGGAGGTCGCCCACCGGTTGCCGGTAAACGAGCGTTCCCGGTTCCGTGGGCCGGCTCTCCCGGTAAATCCGGAGTTCAGCCGCGTTCGGAACGTTGCGGATGTAGACGTTGACAGCTTCTAACGTGCCGCCGGCTACCCCACCTATCTGAGCCGGTGTGAAACGAACTGCTGCTTGCTGGGCCCCGTCGCCCAGTGAAGGGGCCGACTGGTTGGGGCCATCGTAGTGAATGACCAATTCTTGTCCTTCGTCCGTGCCATCACAACCGGCCAAACCGATTGCTAGCACGGCGAGGAGTGCCGTGATACGGTACATAGTGTCCTCCTTGTATGCCTCGAAATAGAACCTGCCCAAACCGGCGCCTCCCGCCGTGGACCTGAGCATGTGTGAAGGGACGCGTTGCCTTCGCGCCCATCCGTGTTGACGCGAATATACGAATTTCCCTCGTCTCCAGGGAAGTCTGGCTCGCTTACCAGGCTTCAGCCTACTCTGCAATGCCGCGAATATTCCAGTTGATGCTAAGATCCGTAGCCACACTGAGGGGCTGCCAGGGGCGGCTTGGAAGCTGCACCCAGTCGCCGTCTTGTACGGCCGGCCCCGGATCGCAGCCGATCACGGCACTCGGGTTGTCGTCTTCGTAAGCGAACGCAGCCCAGAGATCCTGACCGGCGTCAATCGTCACGCCATCGACGGCCAGCGCGTTCCAGGACTCCGCTCGTAGTTGATCCGTGACGTCAGCCGAGAAGAGCAGATTGCCCGGGGCCACTGCCGATCCTGGTCCGTACACCTTGATGGTTGCCTGGTCCGGCACTTGCAGCACGTAGATCGACAATTCGACGAGCCGAAGGCCATCGGCCTCGGCCAGTACAGCCGGCGTAAACCGCACCGCCCCTTCGAACGAGCCGGCCCCGAGCGTCGGAGCGGTCACGTTACGACCGTCGTAACCAAGCGTCACCCGGCCGTCGTCCCCCGAGCGGTCGCAGCCGGCCGTCAGTAAGACGCAGAAGTGGTGGATGGCGTGGCGAATGGGTGGTTGGGTGTTTGGGTGGTTGGGTGGTTGGGTGGTTGACGGCCTAGATGATTGCCACATCTGCCACCATGCAACACCTGCCACACGGTGTGGCTCTGTGGCAAGGTGGCT
>JBCDHV010000482.1:0-3516 GCA_038749615.1 Bacteroidota bacterium | reverse complement strand
CGCCAAGCTCGTCAAAGACCTCGCCGCCGGCGAAGCGTCTACCGGAACCGCCCCGCTGAACCTGGCGATCGGCCTGGCGGTCTCGTTCGTGGTGGGCTGGGCCGCCCTCGCCCTGCTGATCCGCTTCGTCCAACAAGGCCGCCTGCCCCTGTTCGCGTGGTACCTCGTGCCGCTGGGCGTCGCGGTTGTGGCGTGGCAGCTTGGGTAGCGCTACCGGTTGCCGTCAAGGCTTTGGACACCTTCTGCCGTTACCCGTGAAATGCCGTAGGCGCCCCTAGGCGTGGCGGAGCCCTGCCGCGAGACCCGCGTGGGAAAACTCGCTGGAAGAACGCGCGAAACCTCGGCTTTTTGCGACCGCGCTATCGCCGCATCGGGAGAATCGTTGAGCCGCATCTCGATCCGCCCGCCGCTGCCCCAGAGCACCGCCTGGCGGTGTATCGACTCGCCGTTGAGCTGCAAATCGCACGACCAAAGATGCGGCACGAATTTGCGTATTACGGGCTTCTTGCCGAAGTAATGCAACTCTCCTCGTTCGTACACCTCGACGTCCTCGGCCTTCATCGGCGTGGCTGTCACAACCATCATCAGGGCAGGCGTCTCGTCGTAAACAATCTCATAGCCAGCTGTCCGCAGGCGTTCGGAAACGATCGCGACCACCTGAAATTGCGTTGCGTGCGAAGACGGAACGCTAATTTTCAAGCCGATCTGATCACCCGAGCTGGCGGCCGTAAGGCCGGCGTCGTTTTCTAGTCGAGCAATAACCTGCAGGGCTTCTTCGTGGGGGACAGGGACGCCGGTCATCTGCGCGGGCCCCGAGGGGTACATCCCCTCGATGCTCCATAACCTGCCACGCTCAAACGCGACGCCGTGCCGGCCGCCACGGTACTCCCACAACAAGACCCTGTGCTTCATGTCGAACAGCAAGTTGCCGTCAATCAAGAGGTTGTCTCCGACCCAGTCGATGCGCTTGCTGCTCCTCACCGCGGCGTGCCACATTTCTTGAGCGACTTCTCCTGTCGCGAGATCCCACACCCTGAGCTCGCCGGGGCGCGCGGCGGCTAGTTTTCGGCCGTCGTCGCTGAACTTCAGCGGGTTGCGGCCAACGCCGCGGAAGGGCAGCTGCCGAATGACTTGTCCTTTCGCGACGTCGAGCAGCGATATTTTGCCCGTCGTCGAAATCGCCACGACGCTGCCGTCTCGCCGGACGCAGACGTCGGCGAATGCGACGTGGTCGGTAAAGAAATCAATTTCGGCGATCGCACGTTGCTCCGTCAGCCGCCAAACGGTCCAAACACGGCCGACCCTGGACTTCGTCAACACTCTGGACCCGGAAAGAAACCACGCACCCTCGACCTCCGAGTCACTTACCTGCTTGCCACCGATCGTCGCGTCGGGGTAGGGGGACCATCGGAAGAGCGGCGTGACCTTGGCCCCGGCGACGCGCGAAACGGTCAAGTGCTCAGCTCTCACGAACGGGCCGTCTTTGTCGCCAACGATTACCAGCCCGCGGTCCGGCTCGATATCGAAAATGTGTTGGCTGACCGGCAAACGGATTGGGGCGGGGGCGGTGCTCTTCGTCGCGTCGAAGGCCAGGAGCATTTGTGGGTCACGACTGAGATTTGCTGCGTTCCACACCGCGATGCCACCGGAGCCTGTCGCCGCTGCCTCGAAGTGCGTCAAACGGATGATGCTGCCACGGGGCTCTTCGTTGTCTCCGATGGCGAGGCTACTAATCTCTGCGGGAACGCTCGACCCGATCGGCGGCGCCGAGGGGGGCGGCCCCGGTTGGACGTCCCTTAGTCGGATAAAGCGGCTATTGCCGCGGTCAACCGACAAGACCTTGGGCCCGGCCGGGGCGGCAGGGCGGAAGGCGCTCGCCACAGCGGCAGGGGGCTGACGCGAGTTCGTGCCCGAGTGCGTAGCTGTGTGCCTGGCAACGTAGTCACGATCCCCCTGACTTAGTTTGCCCCAAGGGACGGTGAACGTTGAGCCGTCTTCCTTGCGCAGCTTCACCGAGTCCTTGTCGTTGTCGACTAGGACGGCAACGACTTCAAACCGACCGCTTGAATCGGTCCACTTGCGGTAGTTGCCCGCTGCTTGTTCTGGCGTTTCATCCCGGCTGGGGGGCACGCTGATGGCAGGCGGCGGTGGGGCAACGCCCTGACCCGAGAGCCCGGCGACGTAGTCGAGGTCTCGCTGGCTCAATTTGACCCGCGGCACGGTCAGGGTCGACCCGTCTTGTTTCCGCAGCGTTACGGCGTCGCTGCCGTTTTCCAGCAGCACGGCGACGACTTCAAACCGACCGCTTGCATCGGTCCAAGTCCGCCAGTCGCCGCCCACCGGTGTCAGCTTCTCGACGACGCTGTTGGGCAGCCCGACCGTGAAGTCGGTAACCCGCGCGGCCCGCCGCGCGAGCCGCGGGTCGGTGATCGCTTTGATCAGGGTTTCGGTGTCGTCGAACTTGACGATGAGCGAGCCGCCGAACCGACTGCCTTTCGTAGAGCCTTTGAACTTGTGCTTGCCCAGCGTCACGAGGACCCGCTCTCCTGGCCCGATCCCTTTGCCGAAAAAGTCGCTGGCCGTTAGGCCTCCGATGCTCCCCATGTCCTCGAAGCCAGCAGGCGCACCCGCCCTGCCAGCAACCGCCCGCCCGATTTTCTGGTTCCAGGCCTCGTCTTCCGCTTCCGCACCGAAAAGCTGCTCCACGACTTCGGTGCGGCCCGCGGCCTCGGCTCGACTGTTGAGGGCTTCTTCGTTCAGCAGCCCACGCTTGAGCTTCACCTTGACGTATCGTTGAGCAGCCGACGACTCGACGATCCTGCCGTAGTCCACAGCCTTGCAGAACGCCTCGAAGTCTGTGACCGGCGAGACCCGCACCTGGCTGCCGCGGCTGACGGTACGAGTAATCTTTTCGGGACTTGCGATCTCTACCAAGGCGATCGCCATTGTGAGCGGGGTCACCTTGTGCATGTCCGCGAACAGGCTTTCCCCGTCGGCAGCTCTAAGCACCGAATCATCGACCTCGAAGTGCCGCAAGACGTCGAGGATGATCTTTTGTTCGTCGACGGTCGTGTCCTTGAACCCGACCGGGGGCAGGAGCTCAACAGTAATCGTGTCGTCTTGACCGACGGCGACACTCGCGATCGTCAGAACGAGCCCCAAAGCAACCGCAGCACATTGGTGGTGGAGCATCAGTCGTCTCGCCGGTATGTCTGATTGCGGGTGTGTCGGGCCTGCCGATGGGGGTTTTAACAACCACGACCACGCCGAGCTTAACGTGCGTCAAGGAGGAGACCAAACTCACACGGCCGTTGTCCGGCATGCTCGGGGGCCCTAAACTGCCTTATACACGCACATTTTTGCTGAATTCCCCATGCCAACCCCGCCTAGCCAGCAAGAAGAGGAGCTCTACCAGGAGCACATCCTCGACCACTACGAGGACCCGTTCCACCGGGGCGACCTCGCCGACCGGACGCACGCCCACGAGGAGAAGAATCCGCTCTGCGGGGATGTGAT
>JBCDHV010000481.1:0-3527 GCA_038749615.1 Bacteroidota bacterium | reverse complement strand
GTTCGCTCGATCGATCACCACGTTGTCGGCGAAGGCCGGCGTGGCGAGATCACGACGAAGGTCCAGAATGCCTTCTTCGACATCGTCCACCGCGGCAACGACCCATACGGCTGGCTGACCGAGGTGCCGGTTCGGGAAACGGCGTGAGGGCTCGCGGCTGACCCGCTCAGGCCAACTGTACAATCACACGTGCCACATCTGCCACACAGCCACACCAAGTGGCACTTGTTGCAGGGTGGCACGTGTGGCATGTACCACCACCCGTGAGCGGTCTGCCCGGAAACCTTCGCCAACCCTTCGCCGCGCTGCCTTGCGTCCGCTAGACCGGTGGCCCTAGATTTCGGTATCGTCCATTTCTGCGCGTGCTTCCCGTAGGCATTCGCGATGCTGGCTCCAGCGGCGTTTTTCCGTCCAGCCGTCTCCCCGAACCTCCACCTGTACGAAATGTCCACAGACGCACCCCTGGCGTACCGTCGCGTTCTTCTCAAGCTCAGTGGCGAGGCTTTACTTGGCGCGCACAGCTTCGGCATCGACAATGACGTGTTGGCTGCGTATGCAAGCGAAATCAGACAGGCCCACGAAGCCGGTGCCGAAATTGCCATCGTGATTGGGGGCGGTAACATTTTCCGGGGTGTTTCCCGAGCTTCTGAGGGGATGACGCGCGCCCACGCGGATTACATGGGCATGTTGGCCACGATGATCAATGCGATGGCGCTCCAAGACGCCCTCGAACGCATCGGGCTGGACACGCGGTTGCTCTCGGCCATCAAGATGGAAGCCATCGCCGAGCCGTTCATTCGCCGGCGGGCGATCCGGCACCTGGAGCGGGGCCGCATCGTCATTTTCGGAGCCGGCACGGGAAGCCCGTACTTCACGACGGACACGACCGCCTCACTGCGCGCAGCTGAAATCGACGCCGAGGTCATTCTCAAGGGCACCCGCGTCGACGGCGTGTTCACGGCCGACCCAGAGAAAGACCCATCCGCCCAGCGGTTCGCCTCGATCGGCGGGATGGAAGTGCTGAAACGGAATCTCAAGGTCATGGACCTGACGGCCATCACGCTCTGCCGGGAGTCGCACATCCCCATCGTTGTGTTCAACATGAACCGCACGGGCAATCTTCTCCGAGTGCTTCACGGGGCCGATATCGGTACCCGCGTCCACTGGAAAGACGACACCTCGGTCCTTGCGCCGGCGTAGCGCCCAGGCAGCGTTCTGATATTCTACCGGCACAATGTCAACCTTGGCACGTACCGCCGGTGCTGGCTACGTCTCCTGCCACACGCCAATCCACACGAAGACATGATCGCCGAAGAACTCAATTTTTTGCTCGAAGAGGCCGAAGAGTCCATGCAGAAGTCCATGGAACACCTCGGCCAAGAACTGAACACGATCCGCGCCGGCCGGGCCACGCCGGCTATGCTCGACAACGTCCGCGTCGACTACTACGGATCGTCCACGCCCATCACCCAAGTTGCAAGTGTGAGTGCACCGAGCCCTGATTTGCTGGTGATTCAGCCGTGGGACAAGTCCGCGTTGAGCCTGATCGAGCGTGCGATCATGTCGGCCAACATGGGCATCAACCCGAGCAACGACGGGACGCTCATCCGCATTCCGATTCCGCCGCTGTCTGAAGAGCGCCGGCGTGAGCTGGTGAAAACGGCCAGATCCCGGGGGGAAGACGCCAAGATTGCCATCCGGAATATCCGCCGAAGCATCCGGGATCAGGTCAAGAAGACCCAGAAGGAAGAGTCGCTCTCTGAGGACATGCGGTTCGAGGCCGAAGAGAAGCTTCAGGAAATGACGGACGCCTTTATCGAGCGCGTGGACAAGGCGCTGGACCGGAAAGAGAAGGATATCATGTCGGTTTGATGGCTGGCTGGGACGCTCACGTTGTTCGCTGTGGGTGGTCTGGCCTCTCCGGTTCCAGTACCCACCAGTGCATGGGACCGTCTTCTGAGTCAACGTACTGGCCGGCAGCCCGGAAGCCGTTGGTGCGGAGTACCCGGCTGGAGGCAACATTGCCGACTGTGGAGCGCGCCACGATGTGCCGTACGGACGGACGGGCTTGTGCCAGGGCAACGAGTTGAGGCACAGCTTCCGTAGCGATGCCTTGCCGGCGATAAGCAGGTGCCACATGGTAGCCGATCTCCACGCGGCCACTCGCATCGGGTGGGCCTAGGAACCCACCAGACCCCACGCCGACAGAGCCGCGGGCAAAGACTTTCGGCAAGAGCCAGAACGCATCGGCCTCGCCGGCCTTCACACGCCGGACTAGATCGTCTGCAAGAACCAGAGGGGGCCAGCTGCCTGGAGCGAGGTCGACGTTCTGAACGCCGGCAGCCACGCCGGCACGCACCGCCGAGCAGATGCGGCCAGCTTCAGGCACGCTCAATTCGAGAAGGCGGATCGGCTGATGGGCCATGATAATCCGGTTGCCGAGGGGTACCGATCTTGCCAAGATGGCATCTCCCGGAGATCTGTACCTGGGTGCGTGATATGTTCTAAATCGGACTTCAGACGCCTGCCGGCAGGCACATTCATCTCCAAACGGCCTTCATCGGTGCCCGAAATGGGCCGGCAAACCCCACGAGATGCCATCTTCCAAAGATGGCATCTCCCCAAGATCGGTACCTACGTTATCCCGAAATCGCCTTCAGCAACTCACGGCCGCCTTCGTGTCCGGGATTCAGCACCAGCAAACGGTTCAGCACGGGGCCGGCACGTTCGAAGTCGCCGGCAAACACCAGCGCTGTACCCAGGCGAAAGAGCGGCTCTTCGCTGTCGCCACCGATGTTGATGGCGGCCTGGAGACGGGGAATCGCATCGTCTATGGCGCCTTGGTCGAGCAGGAGGTTGCCGATCAAAAGCTCCGACGCGGCCGACGGACGGACATCGGACGAACGCTCAGCCCAGCGGAGCGCTTCTTCCCGTTGGCCAGCTTGCGCCAGCGCCGATGCGGCGATGAACGGAGCTTGGTGATCGAAAGGAAAGGCTTGGGCGAGTGCGAGGCCCGTCCGGGCGATCTCAGCCGTCTGCCGGCGTTCGTTGTGCCACTGCATCAGCCGGCGGGTGTGACGCTCCCACAGCCCTTCTTGGTCGATCAGTTCGCGGGCTAGCCGCTCGGGCTCGGTGCGGAGCCGTAACGTGTCGAGCGCGCGGTTTTCGGTGCCGAGGGGCTGAAACGGCCAGCCGCCCATCAGCCGGCGGATGCGGAGGTCGCCGGCGAGGGAGTCGAGCTGGGTGTAGGCTGGAGTCAGGGCGTACTCCGCTCCGGCCCTGGCCGACGCGCCGAGCGCTTCGGAAAACGCATCGGTCATCAGGGCATAGCCGCCCAGCGTAGGGTGGAGGTGCTCGAGCATCATGCCGGCTCCGATGACTCCTCCATCTGCCTCAGCTAGGCGATCCTCGACATCAACCAAGGTCGCACCGTACTCGTCAGCAAGCCGACGGATGACCTCATTGAACGCGCTCGGAGCGCGAAAGCGAAGCTGATCCAGATCGCGGGCGCGGCGGTAGCGAGCCTC
>JBCDHV010000480.1:0-3529 GCA_038749615.1 Bacteroidota bacterium | reverse complement strand
GGATTCGTGGATTTCGACGAACAGTTCGCGTTCGCAGATATCGCATCGGTCCGAACGTTGCTCGAATACGGCGAAGACGAGGTCACGGCATTCGATGTTCGAGTCGACGATGTGAGCCGTGTGGATGACGTCGCCCAGGAAGTCGAGAGCCGGCTTGGGTTTCCGGTGTGGGCGCGCACGGTCTACCAGGAATACCGAAATCTCTTCGCCTGGGTGAACCTCCAGGAGAGCATCATCCCGTTGATTCTGACGATCATCGTTTTGGTCGCCGCGTTCAACATCGTGAGTACGTTACTCATGCTGTCCCTGGAGAAGACGCGAGACATCGGCGTCCTCGGCAGTCTCGGAGCGTCTTCCAAGGACGTGCGCCGGCTCTTTCTCTGGATCGGGGCGATCATTGCCGGCACAGGCATTCTCCTCGGCGAAGGGCTGGCGTTGGTGCTCGCCGGCTTGCAGCAGTCGTACGGCATCATCCCGTTGCCGGCGGACACTTACTACATGGACACTGCCCCGATCGCGCTCGCCTGGACCGATTTCGCTGTAGTCGCCGTCGCGACGTTCGTGCTCTGCCTGTTGTCCGCCTACGTGCCGGCCCGCGTGGCGAGCCGCGTAGACCCGGTGCGCGCCATCCGGTTTGGGAGTTAGCGGGGTTTCTGTGAGTGTTTGGTGTTTGGTGTTTAGTGTTCAGTCTAGGTTGAAGGGTTCAATAGCGAGCGAAGCGCCAGCTTGCCCGAACACTAAAACGTTGGTTGTCGCCTGCTGGCTTAGTCAGCGCTAAACGCCAAACACTAAACACTCGCGCGAAGCGCACGCCCGGAACCCGGGTGCTCCCTTGGGATCGAACGAGGACTTCTCTCTCAACCTCAACTCGACTCCACCATGTCAGTAACCAAAGGCCAAGCGGCCCCCGACTTTGAACTCGTCGGTGACGACAAGAACACGTTCAAACTCAGCGAGCAGACCGGCGACGGCAAAATCCTGCTGCTCTTTTTCCCTGGCGCGTTCACGAGTGTGTGCACGAACGAACTGAACCAGGTGAACAATGATCTCGACGCCTACACGAGCAAAAACGTGCAAGTCGTAGGCATTTCCACCGATTCCCCGTTCGTGTTGGGCGAGTACAAGCAAGCCAACGCGCTCAACTTCCCGCTCCTGAGCGACCACGATGCCGGCGTCAGCGCCCAGTACGGCGCGAAATACGAAGCTGGTGAATTTCCCTTCGGCCTGAGCCGGATTGCGCGCCGGGCGGCATTCGTCATCAACGAAGACGGCCACATCGTCTACGATGAAGTTCTCGAAAGCGCTGGCGATCTGCCAGACTTCGACGCCATCAAGGCGGCGATCTGATCGGGGCAGCCCACAGGTTATCTCCACCGGCAGGCGCAGTGCGAACGTTCGTGCTGCGCCTGCTTTTCTTGGCAGCCCCTGAATTTTCGTTGGGGACGCGCGCTGGAAACCGCTATACTTCTTCTGACAAAACCACCCACCATGTTAAGCTTTCGAAGCCTAGTTGCCGTCCTCGTTTTGTTTCCGATCTGCGTGCTCTCCCAAGACGTAGCTCAGGAGGAAGGCATTGCCGGCCGCTGGAAGACCGTGGACGACAACACCGGCGAAACCCGTTCGATCATCGTCATCGACGTAACCGACGGAATCGCTACAGGGCGAATCGACTCCCTGTTCAACCCCACGGTACCGAACCCAGTGTGCGACAAATGTGAGGGCGATAAGGAAGGCCAGCCCATCGTTGGCTTGGAAATTCTCTGGGGCATGAAGGCCAAAGGGGATGCATGGGAAGGCGGGAAATTGCTCGATCCCGAAAACGGGAAAACCTACCGTGGCAAGATCTGGCTCGAAGACGGTACGCTCCGCGTTCGAGGCTATCTCGGGATCTTTTATCGGACGCAGACCTGGCTTCCAGCCTCCTGAGAGGTGTCCAGATCCTTGGCTGTGCTTTCCAGCCGGGCGCCAGGCCTCAGCGGCTCACGTACTCTACGAACGAACCGGATCGACCGCCCGTTGTTGGGGGCCGGCCGTAACACGTTGTTTGGCGCATGCATGTCATTACCGTCTGTAATCATAAAGGGGGAACGGGTAAGACCACCACGTCCATTTACCTGGGCGCTGCGCTTGGATTGAGCGGGCTGCGGACGCTGGTCATCGACATGGACCCGCAGGGGTTTCTAACCCAAGCGCTCGGCATTCCCGAGCCTGAGCCCAAGGCATCGAGCCTGATGCTCTTTCAGGACCAAGTCCCGCTGACACGGGTCGAGCCGCTCAAAATGAAAGGCTTCGACTTGTTGCCGGCGTCGATGAACATGACGAAGTACATGCGCAAGCTCGATAAGTCGATGGACGCGCTCTGGGCACGGCAATCCCTACCGACCGAGGACCGGTACGACGTCGTTTTGCTCGACACGGCGGCGGCCTTCACCGTGTACAGTCTCAACGCCTTGGCCGCTGCGCATACGATCCTCGTGCCCGTAATGCCCGAGTATCAGCCGGTCGTCGGGGCGGAACAGACCTACCGATCTGCTCACATGGTCAAGGCACGGCTGAACCCAGACCTGCAAGACACACTGTTCCTGCTTACCCGCGTCGACGGCCGGAAGAAAGATCACGGCAGGTACTCGGAATACATCCGAGAACGCTTTGGCGCCGACGTACTGGCTGCCGAGATCAGAACCAGTAGCGCGCTCTCCACGAAATACGAACAAGGAGCAACGGCCTTCGACCACAGCGCATCCTCGCGAGGGGCTGTCGATTACGCCAACGCTGCGGACGAATGCGTACGCCGGCTTCAACTCACGCCATCATCCGCGAGACCAGAGGAGCAACAGGAGGCCTCCGCAGCGTGACGGCAGCCAGCGGAGAACAGGGCCGTTGCCCCTGACGAAACTTGAACGGCGCGATGGGGTCAACGGGTGTCCTTTCTAACCCGATACCCGTCTATGAAGCCGATCTTTTTTGTGGCGCTGCTCTGCTTGAGTCTGGCAGCCTGCACGAGCGCCGATGAATCGATGCCCAACAAAGCGACCAACGGCAGGGGTGTCGTGGTAGCGAAACTGTCGAACGGAGCTGCGCTTGAAGTGCTCCACGAGGACATGGGGGAGGGCATGCCAGCGATGCGGATGCAGGTGCGCGTGGCCAACATGGACGACGTGCGAGAGATCGAGGCAGGTGACGTGATCTCGTTCCGGCTCTTGGAAACGGGCGAGGGCTTCCTACTCGACGAAATCAGAGAACTGCCGGCTGATACAGAGATCGACGTGGAGGGCGTGATGTCGAAACAAGAGATGATCGACTCGATGACGCCCAATGACTCCTTGACGGCTAGCCCTTCACAGCGCCCGTGATGCGGTAGAACATCCCGTATGGATCATCCTCAGCAACCACGAAGACGCCTGTGATCGTGACAGGCTCGTAGGTGAAGGTCACCCCCTTGTCGGATTGAACTTCGATGAGGGCTCCGCCGGGCAGGCAAAAGTCGCAGCCGGCCATTGGTTGGGGGCCAAGAATGAACCGGGTTTGC
>JBCDHV010000479.1:0-3534 GCA_038749615.1 Bacteroidota bacterium | reverse complement strand
GTGGTGCGCTTTCGGGCAGGTCAGGGATCTCGCAATCCACTGCCCCGCCAGGGTTTAGTGAATAGAAAGCCGCTCACCTCTGGCAAGCGGCACGATGGCTTTCCGAATGTTGGTCTGGGGAAAAGCCGATCTATTACGCCCCGCGTCGCATTTCGATCCAGGCCAGGATTTTTTCTACCTGGGCGTCGAAGCTGAGCCCCGTGGTATCGAGATGGATGGCATCGTCTGCCGGCTTGAGGGGAGCGAGGGCACGCGAGGCATCCTTCTCGTCACGCGCCTTGATATCAGCCAGCACACTCTCGAACGAGGTGTCCCGGCCGGCGGCTTCATATTCGGCCAGCCGGCGGCGCGCGCGCTCCTCTGGCGTCGCGACCATGAACACCTTCAGCCCTGCATCCGGAAACACCACCGTCCCGATATCGCGCCCGTCCACCACCACATCCACGCCGGCCTCGGCCGCATGCCGGCCGATCTTGCGCTGCTCGTCCGTCATGCCCTTCCGGACGGGAGCCAGCGCCGCGACGGCACTCGCATTTGCTGTGACCTCATCGGATCGAATGGCTTCCGACACGTCCTCTCCACCGAGCGTGACGCCATAGCCGCTCCCCTTCCGCTCGAAGCTGACATCCAACGAATCGAGCGCCTCGGGTGCGGCCTCCTCGGTCGCCGGCGTGCCCGTTTGCAGGAAATGCAACGTCACCGCGCGGTACATGGCGCCGGTGTCGAGGTAGAGCCCCCCAAGGCGCTCGGCGACAGCCCGTGCCGTTGAGCTTTTTCCCGAGCCGGCCGGCCCGTCGATGGCGATTAGCATGTCGGTTGGGTGGTTGGGTGGTTGGGTGGTTGACGGCCAGATACTTGCCACATCTGCAACCATGCAACATGTGCCACATGGTGTGGCTGTGTAGCAAATGTTGCAGAGTGGCACGGTCATCTTCTCCCGCCCAACCACAGCGAGCCACGCGAGCGTCCCGCCAACCGCCCAACCATCATCCTCCTACCTGCCGGCTGACGATGGTGATTTCGCCGGGGTAGCGGATGGGGCCGATGGGGGTGTTGATGGACGGGGTGGCATTCAGCCGGATGTTTTTCGGTGCTCCGCCCTGGCCAGAAATCGAAAGGGCAAGATCGACGAGGTCTGGGAGGTTGTCTCCGAAGAAGCGGTAGAGATCGACTTCCATCGAAATGGGAATGTTGACGGGCGAGCCGGGCGGCAATACGACTTCATCGTTGAAGACGCCACTGATGGTTTCGCGATCTTCGAGGAAGAGCGTCCAATCGAGGCTCACCATCCGCGCCTGGGTCTGGTTGCTCTCCGGGTTCTCGCCGACGAGGTTGAGCGTGAAGTTGAACGGGAGTTCTTTGTTGCGCACGGCATTGGCAATCCGGATGGCGTCGAGCGCGCCCACGTCTTCGTAGGACCGGATGTTGTCGATATTGACGCCGGCGAGCCGGGTCTGGTTGACATCATTGATGGCGAAATCGACTTGGCTGAGTGCGCGTAGTTCGTTGAGCGTCGTGCAGCTAGAAAGCGTCAGGCAGAGCGCAAGAAGGGCGAGGAGTCTCATCTGGTTTAGGGCGAAGGGTAAAGGGGATGGGGTGAAGGGAGCAGGGTAAAGGGTGAAGGGGTAAGGACGGGTGGACTTGGGGGTTGGGCGAGGGCTCAACGTCTTTGATGGGATCTAGCTCCTTGCTGATCTGGGGTTGCTTTGTGCTATGCGCTGTCTTGTGCTATGCGCTGCCGGCTCGGAAGGACTCGACGAGGTTCATGATGGCGATGCCGTAAGCGACGGAGACGTTGAACGACTGCTTGGTGCCGTACTGGGGGATTTCAAGGGCGTAATCGCAGAGGGCGAGGAGATGATCGGGGACGCCCTTGAGTTCGTTGCCGAGAATTAACGCGAGGGGAAACTGCTGGGGCGTGATGTCGGCTATGTAGGTGGGGGTGTCGGTGAGTTCGAGGGCGGCGATGGTGGTGCCGGCTGCGCGGAGTTCAATGAGTAGGTCAGCCGGATCCTTCACGTAGGTCCACGGCACCGTATCCTGCGCGCCGAGTGCGGTCCGGTGAAGCTGCGGATTCTCTGGCGTCGCCGTGAACCCGCTCAGGACGAGTTTGCCGATCCACGCGGCGTCCGACGTTCTGAACATGGAGCCTACGTTGTGCAGACTTCGAATGTCGTGAGCGAAGACCGTGATAGGATGGCGTGGGTCAGAGAACTGGACGGGGTCCTGGCGAGGAATTTCGTGGTGGCGCAGACGTCTCAACGGGAACGGCTCTGTTTTGAGGTTTTGTGAGTGGTGTTTCGTATTTCTACAAGGTGCGGTAGGGATGGCCGGATGTGTGGGAGAATTCCGCGAAAGAAACTGAGCCTGTGGTTGGCCAAACAACCGATTCAGAACCACAACCCGCAAACACCTCCTCCATGCTTCGTCGCTACTTGCTTTCGTCTTGCCTGATTCTATGTGCCGCAGGCCTTGCTTCTGCTCAATCTGTGGAGCGCCAGAGCCGGGCCGGCGAACTGAGAATCAGCCCGTTCGTCGGCTACTGTTTCGCACCCGAATCGCAGCAGGACTGCCTGATTTACGGCGCGTCCGTCAAAGCCTTCCGGTACCGTGACGGTTCTCAGCTCCGCGGCCGGCAAAATCGCAACCAGTTCTTCCAGACGTTCGGCTCAGCCGGCGCAAAGGCCGACCGAAGACGCGGTGTCGGGGCCGGCGTCACGGCTCTGTGGACCGGCAACGTGTGGCCCCCACCTGCTGATTACCCCGCGGCGCAACTCGAAGCACTCGGCAAAGCAGCCGTTCCTACGGACGACAGCGACGAAACCCTCGATCACGGCCCCACCCTCGTCCTCACGGGCGAGGTCTATCTGTCGTTCGGACGGCCTGCCTTCCGGCTAGAACCGTTCATCGGGGGCGGCATTGCCCGCACGAGCCCCGGTGACCCAACCGCCCAAATTGCCGCGCTGGGCGAAAACCAGGTGCCGGTCTTCGTCTACGGCCTCAACATCCCCATTGGCAAGGGGTCGGTTTACGCTCGGATCGAATACCGTGGCCTTTTCTTCGTGGCCGGCGATATCGAGTACGACATCCCCGGTGGCATCCTCACCGAAGACGTCGGCACGATCCACGAGGCCGCGGGGCTGGTTGGCGTCGGCTTTAGACTATGACCGTGGATAGGTGGATTAGTGCCAGGTAGAGATGTGGGGGACGAAATGAACCGTTCAGCTGGCCGCTAGAAAAACGGCAGGATGTTTCGAAGAGCCTCCTTGCTCCCACTCGTTCCCCACTTATCCACCGTTCACCTTCTCCACCTATCCACGAGACCAAATCGATCACAAATCGATTTGGTCAAACGTTCCGCCGTAGATGCGTTTGCGGACGGGCGGGTTGTCCAGGAAGCTGTGGGGGAAGCCGGGGTCGATTTGGCTGACTTGGTCGAGGCGGTCGAGATGGTCGGCGGAGAGTTCGACCTCCAGGCAACCGAGGTTGTCTTCGAGTTGTTCGAGCGTGCGAGCCCCCAGGATCGGGATGACG
>JBCDHV010000478.1:0-3535 GCA_038749615.1 Bacteroidota bacterium | reverse complement strand
CTCGTACAGATGTGAGGTCGGGTCAATTACGAGCGGGTGCGTCGTTCCGCCGCGCTGCTTCGCGTGGACCAGCGTACCCGGCTGCTGATGCTCGACATCGGCGTAGATCGTCCCGCCGAACTGGGCGTTCAGCAATTGCATGCCGTAACAGATGCCGAGCACTGGCCGGCGGTTGTGAAGGAACCGCTGGAGCACGCGCTTGTCGGCCCGGACACGCGCCGGGTCGGTGCGGCTCAGATCTTCGGGCAGCGCGCCCACAAGCCCGTCCGTGACAGCCGGCCCGCCTGTGATCACGAGGCCGTCCAGCAGGTCAGCAAACGCATCGAGGTGGTCTAGGCCATCCATCATCGGGACGATCATGGGCAGCGCACCAGCTCGCTCGATGGCTTGGATGTATCTACGGTCTAGGCGCTGCTCCCCATCGTTGAGGGAGGTCGTGATGCCGATTTTGACGGTCATGGGGAAGGACATCGATTAGAGAAGAGACTCACCCGCCAGAGCGGATGGAGAGAAGCGTGTGGCCTTCGAAACGCACGGCGTGGCGGACGTACCCGTCGAGGCTGCCGGCGTCGAGAAGACTGTGGAGGAGATGCTTGAGCGTTCGGTTGCGGTAGAGCTGACTGGACGTGCTGGCGCCGTGAATGACCTTCAAGGTCCGCACACCCTGGTCCTGAGCGTCGTCTAACGCGTCGAAGATGGCATCTTCGCCGTCGTCGTAGCGAACGCCGTGGAGATCGAGGGTCATGGTCAGAAGGGTGCGATGCAACGACCAGGGGAAGACACCTCAGGCGTGCGGGCCGTTTCAGTCGGATTTCAAGGTGACGTATTCAGGGCCGAAGAGCCGGACGATGCCTTGCATGAGCTCAGGCGAGGGATCGACGACGAAACTGCGGCTCCGGAGCTTGACGGGGTTCGGGAGTTGGGTGTCAAACACGTCGAAGTACAACCGACACTGGCCTTGGTTGCGCTGGCAGAGCCTGTAGAGCTCGCGAAGGGTGTCGATGTCGTGCCGGCTGGTATCGATCGTGAGGGTGATGGAGCGGACGAGCTTGTCGCGCACCTTCTGCATCGGCAGGATCTCCGTCGGTTTGATTTTGATCTGCCCGCCGCGTTCTTCGACCTGGCCTTTTACCATGACGAGTTCGTCGACGTTGATGTACATCGAGAATTTCTCGTACTGTGTGCTGAAGCAGACGACTTCGCCCTGGCCCTGGAAGTCTTCAATCGTGAAGAACGCCATCGGCCGGCCGGATTTCGTCGTCCGGCGCACCACCTCGGTGATGATGCCGCAGAAGGCGTGCGGGCGGGCGAAGTCGATATTGTCCGGATTGCCGAGCGAGGCACTGGTAAAGGCGCGAACTTCCGGCGTGTACTGATCGAGCGGGTGCCCCGAGACGTAGAAGCCCATCAGCTCACGCTCGTTGCGGAGCCGCTCAGCCTTTGTCCAGGAATCGACGAACGGGAGGTTGGGCTCCATCAGCGCGCCGTCGCCGCCGGCTGGGCCGAAGAGCGAGTTCTGGCCGGCAGCCTTATCGGCCTGGGTCTTCTGGCCATACCGCACCGCACCGTCGAGCGCTTCGAGCAGTTGGGCGCGGTGGCCTTCGAGTTCGTCGAACGCGCCGGCTCGGATGAGACTTTCGAGGGCCTTTTTGTTGACGGCCCGGAAATCGACATCGCAGCACAACTGGAAGAGCGACTCGATGCCCTTCCGTTCGCTCACACTCAGAATGGCCTCGATGGCTCCGTGGCCGGCTCCCTTCACGGCGGCCAACCCGAACCGGATCGTGCCTTCGTCGACGTTGAAGTGGGCGCGGCTCTTGAGCACGGACGGGGGCCGGATCTCGATCCCCATCTTGCGCGCTTCTTCGAGGATGATGGCGAGCTTCTTCGTGTCGTTCATCTCCGAGGTCATGGCCGCTGCCATGTACTCCGCTGGGTAGTGCGCCTTCAGGTACGCCGTCTGGTAGGCCACGACGGAGTAGGCCGCGCTGTGGCTCTTGTTGAACCCGTAGCCGGCAAACTTGGCCATCATGTCGAAGACCTCGTTGGCCTTCTCTTCGGGCACATCGCGCGCCTTGGCCCCCTCGACGAAGATGACGCGCTGCTTGTCCATCTCGGACTGCTTTTTCTTGCCCATCGCCCGGCGCAGCAAGTCGGCACCGCCGAGCGAATAGCCGCCCATCGTCTGCGCCATCTGCATGACCTGCTCCTGGTACACCGGAATCCCGTACGTCGGCCGGAGGATGTCTTCGAGCATCGGATGGGGATAGTCGACCGTCTCCCGCCCGTGCTTCCGGTCGATGTAGTTCGGGATGAGGTCCATCGGGCCGGGCCGGTAGAGCGCGTTCATCGCGATCAGGTCATCCAGCGTCGTGGGCTTGAGTTTGCGCATCCACTCGCGCATCCCGGAGCTCTCAAACTGGAAAACCGACACCGTGTCGCCGTGCTGGAAGAGCTTGTACGTCGCCTCGTCATCGAGCGGAATGGCATCCAGATCAATATCGACGCCGTGGTGCGTGTTGATGAGCGCGAGGGCGTCTTCGAGGATCGTCAGGGTTTTCAGACCGAGGAAGTCCATCTTGAGGAGCCCAAAGTCCTCGATGTATTTCCCATCGTACTGCGTGACGACGACCTGCTCGTCTTTGCCGCCCGACTTCGACTTCTGCACCGACACCGGCACGTACTCGCTCACGTCGCCAGGCGCGATGATGACGCCGGCAGCGTGAATCCCGGTGTGCCGCGCCGAGCCTTCGAGGACCGTCGCGTAGTGCATCAGGTTCGAGATCTGCCGGTCGGGGCTTTTGAACAGATCCTTGAATTCCTTGACCTTGCTCCGTGCCGTCGTCAGGTTCTCTTTCGGCCCTTCGGGAATCAGCTTCGCAATCCGGTCGGCCTCGGCAAGCGGGATGTTGAGCACGCGCGCCACGTCTCGGATGACGCTGCGCGCACCCATCGTCCCGAAGGTGATGATCTGGCAGACATTCTCACGGCCGTACTTGTCGACCACGTAGTCAATCACCTTGCCACGCCCCCGGTCATCGAAGTCGATGTCGATGTCCGGCATCGAGACACGCTCGGGGTTGAGGAAGCGTTCGAAGAGAAGGTCGTAGTGGAGCGGGTCGATGTTGGTGATGCCGAGACAGAACGCGACCGCGCTGCCGGCGGCACTCCCCCGCCCCGGACCGACGCGCACACCGAGGTCGCGCGCGGCCGTCGTGAAGTCCTGCACGATCAGGAAGTAGCCGGCGTACCCCATCGTGGCGATGATCCCGAGTTCCAAGTCGAGCCGTTCCCGCACCTGTGGCGAAAGCACGGGATAGCGCGTGGCGGCCCGCTCGTAGACCATATGCCGCAGGTACGCGTCCATGTCACCCCCGAAACGCTCTGGAATCGGGTAGTTCGGCATGAGCAGTTTTCCAAACTCGAACTCGACATCGCACTTGCTGGCGACTTCCATCGTCGAGTCCAGCGCCTCGTCCAGCACCTGCTGGGTCAGTCCGGGAAAGGCCGCGCGCATTTCATCGGCGCTCTTGAG
>JBCDHV010000477.1:0-3548 GCA_038749615.1 Bacteroidota bacterium | reverse complement strand
GTGTGACTTGTCGGACGGACTGCTTTTCTTCGTCCTCTTCGTTCCACCGAGCGTGCTGCTGGCTATCGCCTTGGCCTACGTGCTCTCTCGCACGCGCCGGCCCGTCCTGTTTTTCGTGCTGATCGGGCTTGCAATCGCCGCTCTGCCTCCGCTGTATGATCTCGGGTTGCATCCGCAGTTTTACGTCTACAACCATGTCTTCGGCGGCGTACTTGGGCCCGTCTATGATACCCAACTGTCGGTCCGCCCTGGGCTGTTCGTCTTTCGTGGATTGACGCTTCTGTGGGCCGGCTGCTTGGTCTCGTTCGGGCTCTGGCGCAGAAAACAAACCCCCCGCCACCGCGCTAGCGGGTGGAGCCTTCTCGCGGCAATCGGCATTGTATATGTCGCCTCCGGATGGTTCGGGTGGTTCAATACGCCGGAGCGGGTCATTCAGCAGACCCTCGGCAGCCGCTACCAGACGGAGCATTTCGATATCTACTACGATGCTGAATCGATTTCCCCCTTCCGCATCGAACGGATTGGGCTCGACCACGAGTTTCGGTACGCGCAGCTCCAAGAGAAACTCGACGTGACGCCCGAGGGCCGGATTCTGACGTTTCTCTACCCGGATGAAGAGACGAAGGGCAACCTGACGGGAGCCCGGCGGACCAACGTAGCTCCCGTGTGGCTGAGCCGGCCGCAGACTCACATCCTGCTCGCTGCCTACGGGGCGGTCTTTCCGCACGAGTTGGCGCACGTCTTCTCGCGTCCGTTTGGGATTCCGGGCATCCGAGCCTCGGTGTCCGTTGGGCTCGTCGAGGGGTTTGCCGTGGCCGTGGAGCCGCCGGATGGTCGGCCAACGCCGGATGCGCAGGTGGCAGCAGCCGCACGATTGGGGCAAGAGGCCGGTTTGCAGGATGCCGGCACCGACGCGTTGGCTTCAGATCTCGCCGGCCGGCTCTCCCCATGGGGCTTCTGGCTTGGCCGGGGAGCGGTCTCGTACACGACGGCCGGCTCGTTTGTTGGCTATCTGTTGGAGGCGTACGGGGCCGAGGCGTTCAAGGAGGCGTACGCCTGGGGGCGGTTCGAGCCCGCGTACGGAAAACCCTTGAGCGAACTAGCGGGGGAGTGGGCCGCCGAGATCGGACGGATGACCGTCACCCCGGAAGCAGCTGAGTTGGTCTCGCGCCGGTTCACGCTGCCGTCGCTCTTCGAGCAGACGTGCCCGCACGACGTGCCGCCGGCCGTAGAGGCCTACACCGATGCCACGTTCGCGTTGGCAGCTGGGGACACTACCGCGGCCCGCGCCGGCTTCGAATCTGCCTGCGCCCTCGCGCCCGATTGGCCGGCTTCTGCGGAGGCCTCAGCCAGACTCGATTTGGCTGACGGAAGGCCTAGAGCGGCCCGAGACCATTTGCTGCCGGTTGCCCTGGAAGATACGGTGTCTGTCGGGGCCCCTCTGGTGCTGGCCCATGCGCAGTCGATCCTCGGTGCGCCCCTTGCGGCCGATTCGCTCTACGCCCTCGCGCAACGCCGGCTGCCTCTCTACGCCCGTTCTACGCGTGCTTTGATCGATGGATTTCGTACCGCGCCGCCGACGCTGCTGTCGGTCTATTTAGCATCCGCGGACGCCGAAACGCGTGCCCGCCGGGTCGCCCAGGTCGATTCCAGCGGTGTGCTGCCGGCGCTTGCTTTCACCGAAGCCGAACAGTTTAAAGCGGCCATTGCGGCCCTGGCTGGTTACAGCGAAACGCCTGCCATTCTCGAATGGCGCGCCCGGCTCCACCTGGGGGCCGGCCACTACACGGAAGCAGCAGCAGACGCTGAACGCGCTGTCGAAACGTTCCTGAAACGCGGCGATGTCGATGGGGCCGCCCACGCCCTAGACTTTGTCGAGAAGATCAAGTGGGAGAGCGAAGTGGCGGGTAACTAGGAGGGCGAACACACCTGGCGTTCCAAGAGAAATCCCACCCAACGGCCCAACCACCGAACCGCCCGACCACGAGCCGAACCGAACACGATCCGCCCCCGTGCGTGCAAGCCCCGCCCCTCACCTTTGACCGAGACGATCATCAGTTCTCTGTTCACACCTGCTCGACTGCTCGTCTTCACGCTTCTTGGGGCGCTCCTGCTCCCGGCCTGTAAGCCAAGCCAGGAAGCGAGCCAGCGGCTTCCACGCCGGCAAGACGTCACCTTCGTCGCGCTTGATTTGCTACCGAGCAGCCCGGCCATCCAGACCATTCAGCTGTACCAGAATGGCGACGAGACGTCTCGGCCCATCTACTCGCTGGGAGGCAGCAACCCACTGGTGCTGGAGTTCGATCTGATGGAGGTGGCCGGCCGGCCGTTGCAGATCCAGTTCGAGCATCGAAACCGGTACTGGGAAGAGGATTTTCTTCTCCCGTCTCAATTCCTCGCCGGCTTGCAGGACGATCTGCTCGTCGACTACCTCCCCTCGGCAGGCACGCGCCCCGCGTACACGCACTACGAATACCGCTTTCCGAACGAGACGATCGAGTTCACCTACAGCGGCAACTACATCCTGACGGTGACGGAGCAGGGCCGCATGGACGAGGTCTTGTTCGAACTCCCCTTCGTGGTGAGCGAGCAGCGAGCACTCCTGAACGTTGGCGTCGAACAAGTGCTGGCCGATGGGTCGGGCTTGGTCGTTGGCCGGCCGGAGGCACGGTTCGAGCCGCCGCAGGCGCTCTCGGCCAATATCTACGATTTCAACGCGTGCTTCCTGCGCAACATGCGGTTCGAGTCGGCCCGCTGCCCCGACTCGCCGCGTCTCGATGCGTTTCCGTTTCTGTTCTTTCAGTTGGAACGCTTTTCCAGCTTTGAGCCGACGCGCGAATATCACACGCTCGACTTGTCGGAGCTGAAAGTCGGGCTCCAGATCGAGACCATTGATTTTGCAACGGAGCCGTTCGAGGTACGCCTCGTGGAGGACGCTGCAGGCCTGGGGGGCGTGCTGGACAATCTCGCGCAGTTCGAACAGCCCGTCGTGTCGGGGGCCGTGCGGGCGGTCAACAACCCCGACATTCAGTCGGAGTACGCGTCCGTTCTGTTTAGCTACCTACCCCCCAATGAGACCCCCCTCGCGGAGGAGATATTCGTAGCCGGCAGCTTCAACGATTGGCGCCCGGACGAGTCGGCCCGGCTGGCGTTGAACGAGGAAACGGGGCGCTACGAGGGCCGGCTGCTGATCAAGCAGGGCATCTACGAATACCAGTATGTCTCCTCAGGCCCACAGCCGCGTACGCAAGGCGTCTTCAACCCACCGACGCTCTACACCGCGCTCGCGTATTACTTCGACACCCTGACCGGCACAGACCGGCTGTTGAGCGTGAACTCGGCCGTGGGAAGATGAGGCGGCCGGCCGGCGAGTTGGATCGGGACGGGGGAGGGGGGGGGGAATTATGAAGGGTCTTAGGAAGCAAACGTCGCTGGATGAACTAGATCGGATGACGACGAAGCAGTTCCAAGAGCGCTTGGTACAAATCCTGACGCCGGTGGTTGAACCGCCACTCACACTCCTTGAGATGCAGGTAAAACGTGACCGC
>JBCDHV010000476.1:0-3563 GCA_038749615.1 Bacteroidota bacterium | reverse complement strand
GCCCTCTCGGCCCTCTTGATCTCGCTCCGGCCCGAGCCGCCGCGGCAGCCGGCTCCGCCCAGTGCCCCTCTCGTGCAAACGGTGCCGGTCGACGAGCGCGACGGTGCGCTCCGGGTTGCCGGCAACGGAACGGTGCGGCCGCGTGCTGAGATCGCCTTGGCTCCGCAGATCGCTGGCCGCGTCACGTACGTGGCCCCGGAGCTCATCAGTGGAGGCCGGGTGCGGCAAGGGCAGACGCTCGTCCGCCTCGAACAGGCCGACTATCAGAACCGGCTCCAGCAAGCACGCGCCGACGTGCAGCAGCAGCGCGTCAACCTGCTCCAAGCCGAGGAGGAGGCGCGCATCGCCCGCGATGAATACGAGCGGTTCCAGGCCCGTGAGAACGGCCGTAATGCAAGCCCTTACACCGGTGTCGATGCCGACGATTACGCCGCGCGCGTCCTGCCGCCGAGCGCGACTCCCGGGGGCAGCAACGGAGCTGCCGCGTCAACCTCGGACGCAGAGCCGGATTCTACCCGGTTGGCCCTGGTCTACCGGCTTCCCCAGCGCGATGCCGCCCAGGCTCAACTCGGCCGCGCCGAGGCGGTGCTCAACGATGCCCAACTGGCGCTGAGCCGGACGAGCATCCAGGCACCATTCGACGCCGTCGTGCGCTCGGAGACCATCGACCGGGGCTCGTACGTGGCTCCGGGGCAGGCGATTGCCCAGCTGTATGCGTCAGATTTGTACGAGGTCGTGGTGCCGCTTGCGCAGAGCGAAGCCGCGCTCTTGCCCCAACTGTGGGCTCTGCAAGCCGGCCAGAGCGGACGCCGGATTCCCGCGACGGTGTCGGCTGCCTATGGGCCGTACCGCTACGAGTGGGCCGGCTACGTCGACCGCGCCGAGTCTGCGCTGGACGAAACGACCCGCACGATCAACGTCGTGGTGCGCGTACCGAATCCGTTCACGTCGGGCCGGCGTGTCGTCGAGTCGTCTCCAGAAGCCGGTGAGGTACCCGTCGATTCAGCGCCGCCGCTGCTGGTCGGGACGTTCGTCGATGTCACGTTCGAGGGGGCCGAGCTCGACCGTTACCTCGTGATTCCGAGGCGAGCGCTGCGAGAAAACAACCGCGTCTGGACCGTCGAGCAAGACAGCCTGCTCCGCATCATCCCCGTTCGCGTCCTCCAGAACACCGACAGCGACGTGTTCATCGCCACGGACCAAATCGCCCCTGGTCAACGCATCGTCACCAACGATCTCCGCGCCGTCACCGACGGCATGAAGGTGCGCGCCGAATAAATGAAGCACCTGCGCACCCGAAGCTGCAACCTCGCAGAGCCGTTGCATGCAACGGCTCTACGGGTCACCGCCCCCATTCCGTTACGAGCAGAACCCGAAATCTGAACCCATGGCCTCATCCTCCGAACCGAACCGGACCGACGAGACGCTCTACAGCGGCCCCATCGCCTACATGGTCAAAAACGGGGTGGCTGCCAACTTGCTGATGTTGGCGATCATCGCGGCCGGCGTGTTTGCCGGCACCAAGGTCGTCCAGGAAGTCTTTCCCGAGTTTAGCCTGGACTCGATCAGCATCTCGGTCGTCTACCCGGGGGCTACCCCTGAGGAAGTCGAGGAATCGATCGTGCAGAAGGTCGAGGAGGCGATCGAAGCCGTCGAAGGGATCAAGGAGATCCGGGCAACGGCAGCCGAGGGCATCGGCACAGTCACGGCCGAGCTTCAACTCGGGGCGGACCTCGCACGCGCGCTCGACGACATCAAGGCGGAAGTCGACCAGATCACCACGTTTCCGATCCAAGCAGAGGAGCCCAGCGTTCGTGAACTGACGAACCGGCAGGCCGTGATCCGTATGGCGCTCTACGGAGATGCCGACGAGCGGACCTTGAAGGAACTCGCGTACCGTGCCGAAGACGAATTGGCGCAGCTCGACGTCGTGTCGTTTGTCCAGGCTGCCAGCATTCGGCAGTACGAGATCTCCATCGAGGTCCCGCAAGGTGTACTACAAGCCTACGGGTTGAGCTTGCCGCAGGTGGCCCGAACGGTGGCCGCGAGCAGCCTCGATTTGCCCGCCGGCACCATCGACACGCGTGATCAGGAAGTGCGCGTCCGGACGCTCGGGCAGAACTACCGGCAGCAGGACTTCGAGGACATTGTGGTGCTGAGCCGGCCTGATGGGACCACGCTCCGCCTCGGCCAGATCGCCACGGTACGCGATGGCTTCGAGGATAGCGACCTCATTTCCCGCTACAACGGCAAGCCGGCGGCCTTCGTCGAGGTCTACCGGACCAGCGATGAGCGCGTGCTGGAAATCGCCGACGCCGTGCTGGAATACGCCGACAATGAACTCGCACCGTCGCTGCCAGCCGGCGTCCAGCTCTCGATCTGGCAAGACGATTCCGACGTGCTGCGCGACCGCCTCGGGTTGCTCATCAAGAACGCGGCCATCGGGCTGTCGCTGGTGCTTCTGGCGCTGACGCTGTTCCTCAACCTCCGGCTGGCGTTCTGGACCAGTGTCGGGATTGGCGTGGCGTTCGTGGGAACGCTCGCCGTGATGTACGCCCTGGGCATCAGCATCAACCTGCTCTCGCTCTTCGGCTTCATTCTGGCCGTCGGGATCGTGGTGGATGACGCGATTGTGGTCGGGGAGAACATCTTTGCCGAGCGAGAGAAGGGGACGGGCGCAGAAGAGGCCGCGGTCAAGGCAACCAAGCGCATCGTCGTACCGGTGACTTTCGCCGTGCTGACTACGATGGTCGCGTTTTCGCCGCTGCTCTTCGTGCCAGGGACCATCGGCAAGATTCTCGGGGCGATTCCCATCGTCGTGATCTCCGTGTTGGCGCTTTCGCTCATCGAGTCGGTGTTCGTGTTGCCGCATCACCTCTCGACGTTGCCGGAGCCGGGCAAAGAATCGAAAAACCCCATCGTTCGCTTCTTCGATTCGGCTCGTAACCGCGTCGACCGAGGCCTGAAACGGTTTCTCAACGGGCCTCTGCAGCGTGGGCTGGAGTTCGCGACAGCTGCGCCGGCCATCATCATCGCCGGGGCCGTTGCGCTCATCATTCTGAGCATCGCGCTGGTGCCGGCCGGCATCCTGAAGGTCCAATTTTTCCCGGCCGTCGAAGGCGACGTCGTGAGTGCGAACCTCGAAATGCCCGTGGGCACCACGAGTGCCGAGACGCAGCGGTTTGCCGAACGCATCGAAGCAGCTGGCGAGCGTGTCGTCGAACAATTCGAGCAAGACCGGCCTGATGACGCCCCACCGCTACTCGAAGCGGTTTACACGACCGTCGGGACTGGCCCCCCGCAAGGCGGGCCCGATGGAGGCGGGGCTTCCCGGCTGCAAGCCAACGTAGCGGCCGTCAACATCAAACTGCTCAAGGCGGAAGAGCGGGAGTTGTCGGCCGTGGCGTTCGAGGAAGCGTGGCGCGAGGAAGTGGGCTCGATTACGGAAGCGAAGTCGTTCACGATCTCGTCTGACCTGATCGGCGTCGGGGATCCAGTTTCCGTCGAGCTGTCTCACCCGAACGGCGAGACGCTCGACGAGATCACGCGGCGCGTGCAGGACG
>JBCDHV010000475.1:0-3582 GCA_038749615.1 Bacteroidota bacterium | reverse complement strand
CGTAGCGTCGTGATCCATCACGACGGGCTCTGGATGCCAAAACGTTGGATCATACCGCCACACGGACAATCGAACCAGTAGGGCGTGGTGGCATTCCGGTCGCCGTGATAGATCACGGCGCTACGGTATCGGGGCCATCAGAGCCACGCGCCACCTGCAACCTATCCACACGCCACGTGAGCGACGCGAACAAACTATCTGCCGACAAACGCCGGCTTGCGGCGCTCAAGGAACGCGGCGGCGCCTTCCTTGAAATCTTCCGTACCACAGGCCTGGCCGAAGAGCAGCGCTTCGTGTTCCAAACCCTGATCGAGTGGCCGGTCTGAGGCATGAACGGCGTTCAGAGACAGGGCAACGGCGACGGGGCCTTTATTGAGGATCGTCTGCATCATCTGCCGTGCCGCAGACATCAGCTCGGCCGGCACGACCACCTTGTTCACCAGCCCGATCTCGTAGGCCCGCCGGGCCGTGACATGCTCCCCGGTCAGGATCATCTCCAATGCAAGCCCACGGCCAACGAGCCGAGGCAAGCGCTGCGTACCCCCGTATCCGGGAATGATTCCGAGGTTGACTTCCGGCTGCCCGAACGTAGCCAGTTCCGAAGCTACGCGGAGGTGGCAGGCCATCGCCAGTTCGCAGCCCCCGCCGAGCGCGTAGCCATTTACGGCAGCGATCACAGGCTTGGGCAAGCCCTCAAGCCGGCTAAACACGCGCTGGCCGTACTGAGCGAACGTGTAGCCTTGGACGGGATCCAGATCGGTGAACTGCCGGATGTCTGCGCCAGCCACGAAGCTCTTGGAGCCGGCACCGGTCAGGATGACGCCTTTGACCTCATCCCGGCTTTCGATCTCGGCAATGCAGGCATCCAATTCCTGGATGACGTCTGCGTTGAGTGCGTTGAGTTTGTCCGGACGGTTGATGGTCAACACGCCGATGCCGTCCGCATCGGTCTCAAACGTAATGGTGGTGTACTCCACGAAGAGGCGAGGGGGTTGGTGGGTTGGAAATGCCTGTCAGACGCTCTGCACCAAGCGCTACTCCTTCATCCTGGAGCGGCCAGACGAGCGCTCGTCCTCGCGGCCCGGCGTGTAGGTGTCCATGTCGTCGAGCAGGCCGGCCGACGTGGGGGCCACAAACATGTCTTCCACTTCGTCGACGGCGGCCTGGGTGGCTTCGACTTCCATGAGAAGCGTGTCTAGCTGGAAGGTGATTTCCTCCGGGTTGCTCATCGTGAGCGACTGCTCGTGGATGTAGCGGGTGACGTCCTCGATGGTCTCGAGTTGAGCCTCGATGACATCCAGGTTTTCGTTGGTCTTCTTGAACTTCTGGAGCCGACGTTCCAGGATGTCGAGCCGGCGGCGCTTGATGGCTTGCACCTTTGGCGGGTCTTCCTCGATCTCCTGCCGGATCTGCTGCATCGCCTGAGCGACCTGGCGCTCACTCGTCGAGCGGGCGAACTGCTCATAGCGCTCGCGAGCGTGCAAGAGATTGAGGTAGGAATCGAGCAGACCGTCGAGCTTCTTGACGTGCGCGTCGAGCAAGCCCTGGGAGGCGTAGCCCACTTTCCGGTAATTCTCTTTGATCTTGTCTTCGAGCTGCCGCAGCCAGATGTACCGCTTTTGGCTCTGCTTGCCCAGCAGGCGGAGCAGCTCGCGCTCGGAGGGCGGCTTGCTATGCTCCGCCGCTTCACGTGCCCGAATGGCCCGCCGGAAGCGTTCCTGCCGGGGCACGATGCCGAGATAAAGCAACTCAGCAGCCAACGCGAAAAGCGGCACGACCGTCGAGAGCGGCGTGATGCCGATGACGAACAGCGTCGTCACCATGGCAACGATGAGGAAGACGAGGTTCCAGGGATTCAGGAACGCTTCCTTCGTGTAGTTAATGTCTGAACTCATGCAGGTTGGATTGCAGACCGCGAACGACGGATCAGGAGCAGGCGTTGGGGCCACCTACGTGTTGAATCCAGGGCTCGAAGTCCGAAACACCCATTATCCCTTCGGCCGGCGTCCGATGGTTTTTTCGGGAAGGTCATCTTGTGGGGAAGGAGCGTCTTCGGCTTTGGGCCGGCGCCCAATCGTTTTGTCTGGACCACCGTCGGTAGCTTCAGCCTCGGCGTCCTCTGGTGAGTCGGCAACGCCTCCACCGAGCAGTTCTCGCATCTGGCGGACCAAGGCCGCTGCTCGCGCCTCACGGGCCGCTTCGTCGTCCTGGATAGACCCGACGTCCGGCAAGCCGGCTTCAGCGTTGGCGTCGAGCGCCATGTCCAGCCGGACTTCACCGTCGATGGCCTCACGCTGCACGCGATCCAGCATCTCGTCGTACTCGGCCGATCCAGAGGCGGCTTCCATCTCACCGAGCGCCCGGCGGATCTTGGCGAGCCGGCTGGCCTCACGATGCATTCCTTTCAGGCGCTTAAGCTCCTGAAGGTGCGCCTTTTCAGCCGCCTTGAGGCGTTCGAATTCTTCTTTGTCCATGACGATGAGACCTTGAGACAAAGGCGAGTACGTCAGGTAAAGCCCCAACCACACACCTACTCATTACTCCACCAGGCACCGCGTAACTAGCTGCTCGTGCGCTGGCGTCCGACGGTTTTGCCGGCTTGCGTTTGCTCCTGCTCGGCCGGCAGTTCGATGCTCGGGCCGGCAGACGAAGAGCTCTCCTCTTCGAGCATGCCCATTTCGAGCTTGAACTGCTTCACCAGCTCGGCTCCGCGAATTTCTTCGGCGTCTTCCTCGATCTGCATCGCCTCGGTGTCGACGGAGTCGAGCGCGAGTTCCATGCGGGCCTCGTTCTTGGCCGTCTCCTCGTTGATGCGGGTCAGCATCTCGTCGTGCGTCTGGTCGATGCCCGTCACTTCGAACTGCTCGAGCGTATCGGCCACCTTGGCTTGCCACTTGGCGCGCTCGTGGGCACGGAGGGCTTCCTTGGCCTCGTTGATCTTGCGCTCGCGCTCGCGCATGAACACTTTCTTGACCTGCAGGGCCTTCTCGTACGCTTGCTCGGCGTAGTTGAGCTGTTCGCCAGTGCGTGCGGCGGCTTCCTTGGTCTTTTCGAGCTGGACGGCGTAGCGCTGCGCAATGTCGTCCCGGCCGGCCTGAATCGCGGCGCGAACCTTCGAGGTGAGGCTCGTGAGCTCGTTCTTGTATTTCTTCGCTTCCTTCTCGAGCAGCACGACGTTGGCTTTGACCGTCGCGATGTTCTCGTTCATTTTGGGGATCTGATCGTTCAGCTCCCGCATATTTTGTTCAAGGATGAGCTTGGGATCCTCGATCGTCGAGACGACGCCTCCGAAGAGTGATTTGAGCGCGCGAATGAAGCGTTTCCACATGGCGAAATATCGATCAGCGAATTGGTGGGGATAACTAACGGGGCCAGCGTGCAGGCACAGACGGGAGGCGTCCGGAGACTATCGAGCCTGGGCAACCGGCAAGCGTGGCCTTAATCTACGAATCCTTTACGGATGAAGCCTCGGAAGGGTTCGGTGTCAGCCATTCTGCCAGTGACCCTGGAAGTACCGGTCCATCAGCAGTGGCTCGGCGGTAGCTTCAGCCCCGAATGTGAACGCCTCCACGCCCCGCGTGG
>JBCDHV010000474.1:0-3584 GCA_038749615.1 Bacteroidota bacterium | reverse complement strand
ATGGTCATTCAGCCGGCGAGGGGCGTTCGGTATCTCAAGCCTGTGTACGTCCTCACGAGCGATGTCAGCGTAAGCGCGGCCGAGACCTTCACCATGTACATGCGCGCGCTCCCAACGGTAACGCATGCCGGCTCCACGACCCGAGGCGCCCTGTCAGATATCCTCTTCCGGCCGCTTCCCAATGAGTGGCTTCTGGAACTGTCTAACGAGGTCTATCTAGACGCCGAGGACGAGCTTTGGGAGGCACGCGGGATCCCCCCGGAGTTACCGCTGACCGTCTTCGCCGAGAAGACGCCGTACGGGCATCTGGATGCCATAGCAGAGCTCGCTCGCAGAGCCGGCCAGCAGTAACACTCCGTAGTCTACCGGGTGAGCTTCTTGTACTTGATCCGCTTCGGCACGTCAGCGTCTGTGCCGAGGCGGGCGCGGCGGTCGGCGGCGTATTCCTGGTAACCGCCTTCGATCCAGCGTACCTGGCTGTCCCCTTCGAACGCGAGGATGTGCGTGGCGACGCGGTCAAGAAACCAGCGGTCGTGAGAAATCACGACGGCACAGCCACCAAAACTGAGCAGAGCCTCTTCGAGTGCGCGAAGCGTGTTCACGTCGAGGTCGTTGGTTGGCTCGTCGAGCAGGAGGACGTTCGCCCCCTGACGTAGTGTTTTGGCAAGGTGTACGCGGTTGCGTTCTCCACCAGAGAGTTGCCCGACGCGCTTCTGCTGATCCCCACCAGCAAAGTTGAACCGCCCGACGTACGCCCGTGCGTTCACCTCCCGATTGCCGAGTTGGATGAACTCCTGCCCATCCGCGATCTCTTCCCAGACCATTTTCGAGGAATCGAGCGGGCGGTCCTGATCGACATAGCCGAGGTCCACGGTTTCACCGACCTTGAACGAGCCAGAATCAGGCGCTAGATCGCCCATGATCATCTTGAAGAGCGTCGTCTTGCCGGCGCCGTTCGGGCCCACGATGCCGACGATGCCGCCTGGAGGCAGGCTGAACGTCAGATCTTCGTAGAGCAGCTTATCGCCGAACGCCTTGCTCACATTTTGCGCCTCAACGACGACCTTACCGAGGCGGCCTCCGGCCGGAATGAAGATTTCCAGCTCCTCGCGGCGTTCGCCGGTTTCCTCGCTGAGCAGGCGCTCGTAGTTGGTGACACGCGCCTTGTTCTTGGCGCGCCGGCCCTTCGGGTTCTGACGCACCCACTCAAGCTCTTGCTGGAGCACCTTCTGCCGCTTGCTCGCCTGCTTCTCTTCAACAGCGAGCCGGCGCGTCTTCTGGTCGAGCCAAGACGAGTAGTTGCCCTCGAAGGGAATCCCACGTCCGCGGTCGAGTTCGAGGATCCAGCCGGCGACGTTGTCGAGGAAGTACCGGTCGTGCGTGACGGCGATGACCGTTCCGGGGTACGCTTCGAGATGCCCTTCGAGCCATGCGACGCTCTCGGCGTCGAGGTGGTTGGTGGGTTCGTCGAGCAGCAGCACATCCGGTTTTTGCAACAGCAGCCGGACGAGCGCTACGCGCCGGCGCTCGCCGCCAGACAACACGGAGATGGGCGTATCGCCAGGGGGAGTACGCAAGGCCTCCATCGCCAGATCGAGCTGCGCGTCGAGATCCCACGCCCCGAGGCGGTCGATTTCCTCCTGTACCCGGCCCTGTTCGGCAATCAGCTTGTCGAAGTCGGCATCCGGCTCAGCGAAGGCATTGTTGATCTCCTCGTAGCGTTTCAAAAGCGCTACCGTCTCCGGCACCCCTTCCTCAACGATTTCGCGGACCGTCTTGTCTGGGTCTAGCTCCGGCTCCTGCTCCAGCATCCCGAACGTGGTGGACGGGTTACGCTGGAGATGGCCATCGAACTCCGTGTCCTCGCCGGCGATGATGCGCAGCAGCGTCGATTTGCCGGCGCCGTTCAGGCCCAGCACACCAATCTTAGCACCGTAGTAAAATGAGAGGTGGATGTTCTCCAGTACACGCTTGCCGCCCTTGTAGGCCTTGCTCACGCCGACCATCGAGAACAAGATTTGCTTATCGCTCATGGGGTAAATTTTTGGTGAAGGGGGTCGGACCCCCATTCCCGGAGGGCTGTCGTTGCCTGTCTCGTCAACACGCGAATTCGCTTATCTGTTTGTTTACGAACAACTTGCGAGCACAGGCGCGTTTTGACTGCGAGCCGGGAAATACGATGTACGTTGGTTTTTGAGAAAAAGAAGAAGGGGGTCGGACCCCATTTAGGTCCGACCCCCTGGAAGAAGCCGTAATCGCTACAGCGATCAGGTGCCGGCGGAGTAGTCCGTGGCGTAGGCGACTTGCTCGCTGCTGAGCACGTCGATTTCCAGACCCATCGTCTCCAGCTTGATCGTGGCGATCTCTTGGTCCAGCTCAACCGGCAGGTCGAGAACCGTCTTCGGCATGTCTTCGCCGGCTTCGTGGGCCTTGATCAACTCCAGGTGGGCCTGGAATTGGTTGGCAAAGCTCATGTCCATCACTTCGCTCGGGTGGCCTTCGGCCGCGGCGAGGTTGACGAGACGGCCGTCGGCGAGGACATAGATCTTCTTGCCGTTGTCGAGCGTGTACTCGCGGTTGTCTTCGCGGACCATTCGGGCATCCTGAGAGATCTCGGCGAGCTCTTTCAGGTTGAGTTCGACGTCGTAGTGACCCGTGTTGCAGACAATGGCACCGTCTTTCATCGAGACGAAGTGATCGCCACGGATGATGTCTTTCATGCCGGTTGCGGTCACGAAGATGTCACCCACTTTAGCGGCTTCGGCCATCGTCATGACCTGCATCCCGTCGAGCGTGGCTTTCAGCGCAGCTGTTGCCTTCACTTCGGTGATGATGACGTTGGCACCCATCCCTTTGGCGCGCATCGCGACGCCGCGGCCGCAGTGGCCGTAGCCGGCGACGACGAAGTTCTTGCCGGCCACCAGCACGGAGCTGGCGCGGAGGATGCCGTCAATCGTGCTCTGGCCGGTGCCATACACGTTGTCAAAATCCCACTTCGTCTCGGCGTCGTTCACGGCGTAAACCGGGTAGCCCAGCTTGCCGTCGTCGGCCATCGCGCGGAGGCGGTGCACACCCGTTGTGGTCTCCTCGGAGCCACCGATGATGTCATCCAGCTTCTCCGGGAAGGCACTGTGGACGCGGAAGATGAGGTCGGCGCCGTCGTCGAGCGTCGTGTTCGGGGTTTTGTCGATCGTACGGTCAATGCACCAGTAGAAATCTTCGGTGCTCTGGCCGTACCAGGCGTAGATCTCGACACCGTCGCCGTCGCCTTTCGGGCCGAGAGCGAGGGCTGCAGACACCGCGTCGTTCGTCGAGAGCGGGTTGCAACCACTCCATGCGACTTCAGCGCCACAGGCTTTGAGCGTCTCGATCAGAACGGCCGTCTCCTTCGTGACGTGGAGGCAACCGGTGATCTTGTAGCCGGCAAACGGTTTCGTTTTGCTGTACTCCTCACGGAGCTTCATCAACACCGGCATACGGCTCTCAGCCCACTCGATGCGCAGACGTCCGGCATCGGCGAGGCTGAGATCTGCAACTTTGTAACGTCCTTCTTTGTGATCCATGGGGAGTGTAAGGGGGTTGTT
>JBCDHV010000473.1:0-3587 GCA_038749615.1 Bacteroidota bacterium | reverse complement strand
GTCGGTGCCCGTGCCGTCGTCGAAGGAGTCCTCGACGTACGCCTGTAGCGCCGTAAACATGGCCGTCTTGAGCGCGGCGTCGTCCTCGTCGTTTTCCAGGACCGAGGCGTACAGCACGGGCAAACCGGACACCTTGTGGATGGCATACACGGCCTCGACGCGGTACGCCAGGGTGTTGAGGAGCACCACGTCGCCGAACGACTGCCCCGTCCGGATCGCCTGCCAGCGCCAGTTGAGGCTCCGGGCTGAGAACCGTTCGTCGAGCGCCCGCGTGATCTGTTGCCGGAGCCGCTCGAACGACTGCGAGATGGCACGCCGGACCGCCGGCATCAGCGACGGGTAAATCGACTCCGCGATCCCTTCTGGGTCCTCATCGACGGCGCGTCGGAGCGCCCCTTCTACGACGGGTTGGAGCGCCTCGTCGAGGTGGAGGCTGGATGGATCGAGGTGATCCGATTGCTGGCGGAGAAGGATCGCTTCGGCCAGAACTTCAGAGTCATCCGCCGCTCGCCGGCTGGGGTTGCTGACCTGCTCTTCTAGTGCGATCACCTTGCGCTTGAGCGCGGCGTGCTGCTTCAGGAGTGCCGTGTAGCGTGCATGCAGGGCAAACTGCTCCGAACCGAAGATCAGCTCGCGTAATTCGTCGAGCGACGGATCGTCCGGCAGGGGCCGGTTGGGATCGGAGAGCATGAAACAGGCGGGGTAGGAGGGGGCTCACCTCGGCCGTGCTGGCCTTCAGGCTAGCCTTCTAACCTAGCAGCCACATCGGAAAAGATCTTGGCGAGCGCCCGGCGGTCCGATTTCGAAGTCCGAAGGTCGTCGATGGCTTCGAGGAGGAACGCGACGCGTTCATCGATCCATTCACGGGTCTTGGCCTGTTCCTCTTCCATCCGGGCTGCGCGGACGGCCTTTTCGGTCGCCAGCTTGTCGGTCAACTCAGACACGTGGGACGTGATGAGTTGCTCCAGCCGCTCATACTGCCGGCCCATCTCGTGTTGGACGTAGTCAGAGCGCTTCTGGAGTTGCTTCTCCATCTGGTCCATCCGGTCTTCCAGCGCGCGCAACTGCGTCCCGACGAGGATGTCTCTGATTTTACTTAGCTCTTCGCCAGCCATTCTGGATCGGGGATTCAAGGTGAGATCGTTGGGCTACGACGAAACCGTCGTCCCAACGTCTTGCCTGAGCGGAAAAAGCGACGAGGCCGGGGCGGGGGAGAAGGCGAGATAGACTCGCTCAGGCCCGCACGACCGAGTGGTCTCCCACGTTGAGCGTCTGGGCGCGTCCGTCCACCGTGGCGTGATGACCGATGACCGCATCGTCCAGGACCGCATTGGCAACCGTGGCCTCGCCAAAGACGATGGTGTTTTTCAGGATGGCATCCGACACGGTGGCACCGGCTTCGATGACCACGTTCGGGCCAACGACCGAACGCACGACCCGCGCGCCCTCGCCGATGTAGACCGGCTCGATGAGCACACTGTCTTCCGATTCACCCTGTTTGAGGCGGTCCGTTTCTTTGTTCAGGATGATGTAGCTCGTGTCCTTGAGCGCCGGGATGGTGCCGGCATCGAGCCACTCAGTGACCGACGTGGTTTTGAACACCTTGTCGTCCTTGAGCATGTGATCGAAGGCGTCCGTCAGTTGGTACTCGCCATGCCCTGTGATCTCGTTTTCGATGAGGTAGGCAATGGCGTCCCGCAACTGAGCCGCTTCCCGGACGAAGTAGATGCCGATGAGGGCGTCATGCGAGATAATCTCCTTCGGCTTCTCTACGAAGTCTGTGATCCGGTCGCCGTCCTTGAGCACGACGCCAAACCGGCGCGGATCCTCGACCCATTTCGTCCAAGCGACCACGTCCGCCCCTTCGAGGTCGACCCCCGGCTCCATGTCGAACAGCGTATCAGCGAACACGACGATGGCTTCGCCGTCGAGATACTCATGGGCGGCGTACACCGCATGGGCTGTACCCAGTGCGCGCTCCTGGACCGCAAATTCAGCGGCCATGCCGTGCCGGCTACAAATCTCGCGAAGCTGCTCGTAGACCTCTTCCGGGAAGTCAGGCCCCAGCACGAAAACGCCGGCCTCCAGCTTCTTTGGCAGCACGCGAATGAACGTCTCGACGATGCGCTCGACCATCGAGATGCCGAGAACGGGGAGCAAGGGCTTTGGGGTGACGTGCGTATGCGGGCGCAGGCGGGTGCCACGGCCGGCCATCGGGATGACGAGCTTCATGGAAAGAAGGGGATTCAGGGAGTTGAGTTCATGCAAAACGTTGTGTCTCGAAGATAGCCGTGCCGGTAGGCTTGGGGCCGTTAAGATTGTGCTAGAGCGAAGATTTGTCCATCATCGTGGACAGGTTGAGGACTTCTAATTTGCACGTAGATCGCGAAGCTAATATTGACATAAACGTTGTAAATGTTGGACTTGAGATTTTTGTGCAGGACGGGATGGCATGTCGATTGACTTGAGGAGGGCATGGACGCAGGGTCCTCCTGTGCGTCCCACCCCAAAACCAAGTGAACCATGCACACGATTACGAAACGCACGACGCAGACGATTTGGACCCGAGTGGCTCTGGCCGGCTTGTTGTTCGCCGGGCTGGTAACCTCGGGATGTGAAACGACGAGCCGGACGCGCGATGGCGCGATTCTCGGAGCCGGCTCCGGTGCCGTTCTCGGCGGTGCCATCGCCAAGGCTACGGGGAAAAGTGCCAAGAAGGGTGCCGCCATCGGTGCCGCAGCAGGTGCCGTGACAGGCGGGCTGATCGGCCGCCGGCTCGATCAGCAGGCCAAGGAACTCGAAGAGCAACTCCGCGATGCAGAAGTGGAGCGTACTGAAGAGGGGATTGCCGTCCGCTTCGACTCGGCCATTCTGTTCGACTTCGACTCGTCTTCCCTGCGTGGCAACGCCCGTAGCGATCTCTCGGAGTTGGCCTACAGCATCCAATCGTATCCCGGCACGAAGATCGTCGTGGTTGGGCATACGGACGCCATTGGCTCGGACGCTTACAATCAGCGCCTGTCAGAACGCCGCGCAGACGCGGTCCGCTACGAACTGCAACGCGAGGGCGTGACCTCGTCACGGCTCACGGCGTACGGCGTCGGCGAATCGCAGCCAGTGGCCTCGAATGCTTCGGAGTACGGCCGCGCGCAAAACCGCCGGGTCGAGCTGACCATCCTGGCTGATCAGTAACCCGGCCGCGATGGCCGGCCACTGACTGCAGCCGTCTCCCTGCCGGCAGGCCACGATTGGCTGGCTGCCGGCCCGCCGACGGGTCATTCCCACCGAGGGCCCGTCGCCCAAACCCCACCGCCCGAGGCCAAACGGCGGTGGGGTTTTTTGGTGAGGCGGTCGTCAGGACGCTCGCGGCGCTCGCTGTTGTTGGGTGGGGATGGGGTGGCAGATGTTGCAAGGTGGCAGATGTGGCAGGGTTGGTTGCCACAATGCCACACCTGCCACTCAGCCACACGGAAAGCACATGTTGCATGGTGGCAGATGTGGCAATTATCTAGGCCGTCAACCACCCAACCACCCAACCACCCAACCACCCAACCACCCAACCACCCAACCACCCAACCAAAATGTCC
>JBCDHV010000472.1:0-3588 GCA_038749615.1 Bacteroidota bacterium | reverse complement strand
GTGGGCTTCAGCTGCGCATATTCACGGGCGACGTCGTAGAGCACTTCAGCCTGGCGCGAGTTCGTCTGGAAGAACGCGCTGGGCCCAATCTCGAACCGGTGCGGCCCGATGCGGTCGTGGACGACGCCAGGGCCGAACAGCACGTTGGTCTGTGCCCCGTACGGCGTCTGCCCGATCGTCGGGTTGATCACGTTGACGAACGTGGTGATCTCTGGGATCGTAGCCTGGTAATGCTCGGCCAATTGCTCGGCACGCTCAGGCATGTCGGCGCTCGTGGTCAGCGCGACCATCAGTTCGTCTTCGAACACAGGCATCCGCAGCATCAAGTTGCGCAGATACCCCTCGTGCGTCCGCACATTCCAGGGCGTCCACCCGTGCTGTTTGGCGAATGCGCGTGTCGCGTTCAGCACACGCACCCCGACTTCCGGCATCAAGAAGCAGGCTGTCAGGTCGAGCACCTTGTCGAACCGCCCAGGCACGTGCAGGCCGGCGGCGAAGGACTTGTCCAACTCGGCCCCGCTCGCGATTTCCCAATCGGTCAACCACCGAAACGCGCTGAACGAGAACTCCATCTTGTTGCGGTACCGGTAGATGGGATCGGCGGCAATCGTAGGTAGAACCTCGACGCCTTCGAATCCGCCCGCGTGCATCAGCGCCTCGTGTACGCTTTGCTGCTTGGCATCGAGTTGCGCGCCATACTCCACGTGCTGCCACTTACAGCCGCCGCAGGCCGCGAAATACTGGCAGACCGGGTCGGTGCGCAGGGTACTCGGCTCCAGGACTTTGGTGAGCCGGCCCTCGGCAAAGCTCTTCCGGCGCTTGAAGATGCGAGCCTCCACCAGATCCCCCGGCACAGCCCCCGCCACGAACACGACGTACCCATCCAGCCGAGCCAGAGACTTACCCCGGTCTGCGAACTTCTCCAACCGCAACGTGACGGTATCGCCTTTTTTCATCGTGGAAGAATGGATGAGTGGTCACGTAGAGGAGCAAGCGGCTGGCAGAACTTTTTTTGGGCCAGTAGCTCTGCCCAACCAACAACCCGCTCGACTGCCCAACCGTCCCCCACCCAACCAACAGACTAGTCCCGCGTTTCCGGACGGGCGTGAAGAAGGGCCACGATCTCCGCCTGAGTTTTCTGCTCGCGGAGGGCCAGTTCTAGGCGCTCGTTCCGATCGGTCAGGTATTCGGCGAGAGCAAGCGTGAGCGCGAAGCCAGTGCGCGGATGGCGTTTTTCGAGCAACTTCAGGTCTGGCTGGAACAGCCCGATGAGCCGGCTCGGAGCCAACGCGATGGCCGTTTCTGAGCGCCTGTGATCCTTCGAGATCGAGCGCACACCGAAGACGTCGAACGGCACGAGGTCGTGCACGGTCTCGCCACTCTCGACGCTGAGGCCAATGCGGCCTTTCACCACGACGTACAGCCCCAGCCCCGGATCGCCTTCGTGGTAGATTTGCTCGCCGGCCTCGAAGTCGCGAAAGTGCATCACCTCCACCACATGCCTCAGCACGCGCCGCGACAGCGAGCCGAACACGGTCGTCCGTGCCAGCGCCTTGATGGCCTGACGGTCGACCTCACTCCCGCCCCAGCCAAACAGCCGGCTAAACGTGCGCCGTACAGAACGAAACGGTGTGGACACAGGGGATGGTTGGGTGGTTAGGTGATTGGGCGGGTTCTTGGATCAACCTACCCAACTGCAGCGAGCAATGCGAGCGTACCAGGAGCCACGAGCTAAAACGCCTGTCCAATGCCGAAATGTAGGCGGGGTTTCAGCAGGTTGGAGAGCTCGAATCCGGCGGCCGGCTCGTGGATGCGGCCGGCCAGATCGAACCGGACGATCAGGTATTCCCACGCGATGCGCACGCCAAGCCCCGTGCTCACGCCCAGATCCGCAGGCAGTTGGCGCAGGTCGATGCGGCCAGCAGCGGCCCCTGGATTGCGAGGGCCGTACCACGTATTGCCGGCGTCGACGAAGACCACGGCCATCCAGTCGGCATTGAACACGTCCTGAAGGACCGTATTGCGCGACTCGATGCTGGCTTCGAGCTTGATGTCGCCGCCTTGGATGACGCTTCCCTGGTCTCCTTCGAGCCGGCCAGGCCCGAGTTCGCGCAAGTCCCATCCGCGCACGCTGGTCGATCCTCCACTGTAGAACCGTTTCTCGAACGGCACGACGTCCGCTTCGCCAATCGGGTGAGCCATGCCAGCGATGAGTTTCCACGCAAACACGGTCCGCTCGGTCACAGGGCGGTACCGGCGTACATCGAACAGCCCACGCACGTACTGCCGGTATACGAGCCGGCTGTCTCCGAGCCCAGGCAGTGACCCCTCGGTCTCGCCACCGGTGAACACGAACCGGTCGAGCAGATACGGTACGTTTCCGCCAATCTCGAACGAGGCCTCGCGGGTGTAGCCTTGGTCGCGCCGGAACGGATTGGCCGTCGACGAACGGAGGGCGTATCGCAAGGCATTGTTGACCTGCGGCCGGCTGTAATCTTCGAGCAGCTGTTCTCGCTCGACCGGGTCCAGGATACCAGAGAGAAAACGCTCAGAGAACCCTGCGAGCGTGTCCGGATCGCTTAGGTTGAACTCGACCAGGTTGAGCACCGAGGACAACGTGCGCGAGTGCCGAATCTCCAGGCCGGCTTGTAGGGAGGCTCGGCCTCGGATCGAGAGGAGCAGCGCGGCGCGGCGGGCACTCAGGAAATTCAGCGCGAGTCTCGACCGGGTATCGTAGGCGGACACCCGGTCGTCGAGCCAGCGGAAGGGCCAGATGAGATAGGGATATTGAATCGACGACTCGACTTCCACCTGCGCCGTGTTGAAGAGCCCGCCTTCCAAATCGGCCGCAAAGGAGCCAGCCGTTCGCAAGCCGAACCGTTCGCCGCGGCCAAAGAGGTTGCCGTTGTTGTAGGCGATACCGCCCCCCAGACCCACTTCAGCCCCTCCAACTTCGTCCCCAAGTGCCGCCGTGCGTTGCTGCACAAAGCTCTCGAACCGCAGTCTGTGCCGAGGCCGGGTCCGCATCTCGATGCGGACGGGAAGCTGAGGCGGCGCATCACCGACGGCACGTTGCGGCACAAAGTCCGTGAAGGAGAACAAACCAGTACTTTCGAGCCGGCGTTTCGTCTCTGCCAGCCGCGATCCGTCGTACCACTCCCCTGGCCAGAACCGCAGCAACGGGCGAAACGCCTCGGTCTCGAGGCCGCGTTCGTTCGAGATCCGCACGAGGGCCGGCGAAGTCTCGGGGCGGAGCGTATCGACCCGCGTCTCAGAGGCTTCAGGCCCGTTCACGACCAACTCGACCTCCCCAATTCGGAAGCGCCGGCCTGTCCCGATCCGGAATTCGACATCGAACGTCTGTGGGCCGGCTGGGATGACCCGGGCGCGCACACTGTCCCGGCTCACCCGGGCGTAGCCGACGTTGCGCAACGAACTCAGGATGTGCGCCCGTTCCTCGATCAGTTTCGTTTCCGAGTACCGCTGGCCCAGGGCCTCGAAGCGAACCGCGTGCGTGTCGACCTTGCTTGGCCGCAGCTTCGAGGTGTGCATCAGCCGGGCACGCTGCTCGGGCGTGAGTGGATCAAG
>JBCDHV010000471.1:0-3599 GCA_038749615.1 Bacteroidota bacterium | reverse complement strand
CTCCGTGACGGGCATGACCTGTGCCGCGTGTGTTCGGCGGGTCGAGCGTGCTGTGGCCGCCGTGCCGGGCGTCGCAGAGGCGCAAGTCAACCTGGCCACAGAGCGAGCGACGGTCCGCTTTCGGCCAGATCAAGCCCGATTGTCTGACCTGACCGAGGCCATTCGATCCAAAGGGTATGACGTGCTCGATCCAGCGCGCGTCGCTCAGGAACGTGCCGAGGCTGAGGCGGAAGCGAGAGAGCAAGAGCGCCTCGGGTTGCGGCGCAAGATGAGGATTGCACTGGCGCTGGTCGTGCCGCTGATGGCCATCGAAATGGGGCCGATGGTCGTGCCGGCGTTCGGGCAGGTGCTAGAGACGGTGATGCCGGCGCGGATGTGGCGGGTGCTGAGCTTGATCTTGGCGACCGTCGTGCAGTTCGGGCCAGGCCGGATGTTTTACGTGCGCGGATGGAAGGCGCTCGCCGGCGGAAGCCCGGACATGAATTCGCTCGTGATGATCGGGACGAGTGCGGCGTATGGGTACTCCGTGCTCGTGACCGTTGCGCCGAGGCTCTTCCCGGTTGAGGCACAGCATGTCTACTTCGAGGCGGCTGGGGTCATCATCCTGTTCATCCTCGTTGGCAAATACGCAGAAGCACTGGCCAAGGGCCGAACCAACCAAGCGATTCGTGGACTCGTCGATTTGCAGCCGGCGACAGCTTACGTGATGGAAGATGGACAACCCATCGAGCGCGACTTGAGCGATGTGCGCCGAGGCATGACGGTTCAGGTTCGTTCCGGTGGGCGCGTCCCGGTTGATGGGCGCGTGGTGCAAGGACGCTCGTTCGTAGACGAGTCGATGGTCACAGGTGAGCCGGTGCCCGTCGAGAAGGGGGCAGGAGACACCGTGGTGGGGGGAACGATCAACGGGAACGGCGTGCTTCACGTCGAGGCAACGGCCGTCGGGGCGGACGCGCTTCTGGCTCAGATCATCCGAACGGTCGAGGCTGCTCAGGCGGGCCGGCCGGCGGTGCAGCGCTTGGCTGACCAGGTGGTGGCGGTTTTTGTGCCCGTCGTTCTCGTGATCGCTGCCGTCACATTCGGGGTCTGGCTCTACTTTGGGACGCTGACGATGGCGCTGGTATCGGCCGTGTCGGTGCTGATCATCGCGTGTCCGTGTGCGATGGGGCTGGCCACGCCCACGTCGATCATGGTGGGAAGTGGACGAGCCGCACGGGCCGGCGTGCTCTTCCGGTCGGCTGAGGCCTTGCAGTCGGTCCAGGCGGCGACGGTCGTGGCGTTCGACAAGACAGGGACGCTCACCGAGGGCCGGCCGGCCTTAGTCTCCGAGCACTACGGTACCGGTTTCGACCGGTCGGTTCTCGCTTGGGTGGCAGCGGTGGAAACGCAGTCCGAGCATCCGATTGCCCGCACGCTCGTGCAGGCCTCGAAGGTGCGCGGCTGGTCCTTGCCCGACGCCTCGAACGTCGAGGCGGTGCCTGGGCGCGGCATCCGGGGCGAGGTGGCCGGCCGGCAACTCCTCGTTGGCTCTCGCCGGTTCCTCGACGAAGCCGGCGTCGATACGAAGACCATTGAGGATGCGCTCGGCACCATCGGCGACCGCGCCGAAACGCCGGTGCTGGCCGCCGTCGATGCCGTCTGGGCCGCCCTGTTCGCCATCTCGGACCCGGTGAGGCCCGAGTCCGCAGAAGCCATCCGAGCGCTCAAAGCCGGCGGGAAACGCGTCGCGCTCATTACGGGGGACGTCGAACGAACGGCCCAGGCCGTCGCGAGCCGGCTTAGCATAGACGATCCCATTTCCGAGGTGCTGCCCACGCAAAAGGCGGCTGCCGTTCAAGCGCTGCAGGAACGGGGCGAACGTGTGCTCTTCGTCGGCGACGGCATCAACGACGCGCCGGCCCTTGCGCAGTCGGATGCCGGCATCGCCATCGGTACCGGCACCGACGTGGCCATCGAAAGCGCCGACGTCGTGCTGATGGGCGACGACGTGCGCAAGGTTGCAACGGCCGTGCAGATCTCGGAGCAGACGCTGCGCAACATCAAGCAGAATCTCTTCTGGGCCTTTGCCTACAACGTCCTGCTGATTCCCGTCGCCGCCGGCGTGTTGTACCCGGCGTTCGGGATCCAACTCTCGCCCATGTTCGCGGCTGCGGCGATGGGCCTGTCTAGCGTGTTCGTCCTGGCCAATGCACTGCGGCTGGGGCGGATGTAGGGGTAGGGATTTAGGACCTAGCCCAAAAGCCCTCGCGGGCTGCGAACGGCTGCGCGAACGCTGCGCTTCGTTGCTCCGCATCGCCGTAGCTGGCGCTACGCCTGCTTCGAGCGCCTCGCTCAACGTCCGCTCGCACGTTCTCGCCTTCCGCGCCGACTTTCCGGATAGGTCCTTAACGCGGCATGATCGGGAGAACGATACGCGACGGGTGCGCTTCGGAGTGATGCACCTGGTTCCGAGCGACGACCGCCTCGGTCTCGGTGACGTTGTCGCCACCGGTGTTCAGGTTGCGCACGAACCGCGGGAAGTTGCTGCTGGAAACTTCGATGCGGATGCTGTGGCCGGGCGCGAAGTAATTGCTCGTTGAGAGCGGGCTCAGGGTGAGTTCATACACTTCGCCGTCCTCCATCATCACGGAGCGGTCGTAGCCTTCGCGGTAGCGGGCGCGTTGGATCGTTTCGTCGAGGTTGAAAGCGCGGCCATCGGGGTACACGTCGATGAGCTTGACCGTGAAATCTGTGTCCTTGGCGTCACTGGAGACAAACAACGTGATGTCGATGGTCCCTGTAACCTCGACGCCCTCCATGAACGGCTCGGTCGTGTAGACGAGCACGTCGTTGCGTGCTTCCACCGGACGTTGGTCGAACGCGCCGCCGTCGATGGCACCGCCCGTGCAGCAGACGTTTCCGCCGAGGGAGGGCACGGGGTTCATCGGGTCGTAGGTGAAGGCATCCGAGGGCGTATCGCTTGCCGGCACGTCGCGGGAGAGCCGGCCGTCGCCGTAGAGGCTGTTCGCGTTGCCGTCGCTATCGAGGTAGTAGGTCACCAACTCGACGCCGGCCGGCGGCCAGGTGTCGGAGCTTTTCCAGGCATTCTCGCCCATCGTGTAGTACTGCACACGGGGCAGGGTATCGATGACCTCGCTGTCCTCGTCCTTGAGCCACTTGTCAAACCAGCCGTAGACCATCTCATCGTAGTTGAGCGTCGCGTCCCCGACGCTGCGCTGGCCAACGACGGTGTTCTCCGTTGCGCGTTTGAAACCACAGTGCAGCGTCGGCGCGATGACGGCGTACTGGTTGTCGCGCGCTTCCTGCGTCGAGGCGTTTTCGCGCAGGTAGTTGAACATGGCGAGATTTGGGCCAGTCGAAACGTCGTACCACGAGATGAACCACATCGCCGGCTTGTCGAACGGCATGTCGTCGTGGTAGAGCCCGCCCTCGTACCACGCCGGATCGTTGGGCGTCCGGCGGATCATCGGCTCGTAGATGCCGTCGGGGCCGTCGACGTTCTTCATGATGTCGGCGACGGGCAGGTGATGAAACGCCTTCGGCCAATCGACGCTGGGTCGCTCTGGGGCTAAGTCGAAGGAACGAGAGATGCGAATGAG